>NZ_JBEXCY010000102.1:0-40235 GCF_040605515.1 Dactylosporangium sp. NPDC005572
TTTTCGTCTCGCGGGGCGGGCGGCCGCCGGGGCGGGGGGGGGTGGTGTTTTTTTTTTTTCTGATTGGGTGGTTGTTGGGAAAAAACACCCCCCCGGGGGGGGGGCCCCCGCCCCCGCGGCGGGGGGGGGCCGCCACGCCAGGGCAGCCCAGATGTACCGGCGCGCGATCGACCACGGCGACGCCACGGCGATTATGCCGCTGAGCATGCTGCGTGAGCGTGCGGGCGACCATCGCGGTGCCGACGAGCTGGCCGTCCGGGCGGTCGAGCTCGGGGACCGTCGCCCCCTCGAACGGTTCGCCCTCCGGGCCGACGACCGGGGGGATACCGGGCGCGCCGACGCACTCGCGCACGCCGCGGCCGATGCCGGTGACGCGAACGTGCTGTGTCTGCTCGCCCGGCGGCACCCGGGGACCGACCGCGCCGAGACGCTGTACCGCGCGGCCGCCGAGCGGGGCTCGGTACCGGCGTCCGCCGCGTTCGCCGTCATCGCTTTCGGGCGCGGCGACGCGGCCGACGTCGAACGGTTCGCCCGGCAGGCCGCTGCCGGCGGGGACACCAGCGCGCTGCGCCGCATCGCCGACCTGCACCGCCACAGCGGGGCGTACCGGCAGGCGGAGCGGTTCGCCATCGCGGCCGCCGTCTACGGTCACGCCTTCGAACATCGCGTGCTCCGCGAGGAGCAGCGCTGGCTCGGCAAGCCGGGCGCCGTGGCAGCCGCGCTGCGCCGCATCGCCGGCGACGTCGACACGGCGGCCGTCCGCCGCCTGCAGGCGTGCCAGGCGATCAGCGTCACGCGGGCCCTCACGATGGCGCTCCGACTGGCGTGCCACCGGCACACTGGTCCACTCCGCGCGCTGGCAACCGACCGCCAACGACACGGTGACCAGGCGGGTGCACTCCGGCTCGCGGTGATCGCGGACCGCTGCGCCGATCCGTCGGCGCTGACCGAGCTCGCCCTGCTCGCCGACGCGTCCGCGGACCACGCCGCCGCCGTCCAGCTGGCCGAGCGGGCCGCCTCGCACGGCGACAGCACGGCGCTGCGGCGGCTGGCCCGGGCCCACCGCCGTACGGGCGACATCGACGACGCCGTGCAGCTGCTGGAACGGGCCACAGCCGGCGGTGACCCCGATGCGCTGTTCGACCTGGCCCGGACCCGGCACCACGCCGGCGACGCCGACACCGCCGAACCGCTCTATCGCGACGCCGCCCGCGGCGGGTCAGGCGACGCCGCCAACGCTCTCGCTCACCTGCTGCAGGACACCGACCCGCCCGCCGCGGCAAGATACGCCGAACGGGCCGTACAGCTGGGCCATCCGACCGCTGTGCGTGACCTCGGGAGGGCCCGGTACCGCGTCGGAGACCTCCGGGCCGCTGCCGCGCTGTACCGGCAAGCGGCTGACGGTGGTGACGACACCGCGGCGCGTCTGCTGGCGCAGCTGTGGGATCGTCACCATCACGATGAGGCGGCCGAACTGGCCATCGAAGCCGCCGAACACGGAAGCCCGGTCGTGCTGCGTCATCTGGCGGGCCTGCGCGAAGGGGCAGGCCGCTTTGATGAGGCCGCAGCCTTGTACTGGTCGGCCTACGTCAGCGGCGACCAGCAAGCGCTGATGCAGCTACCGCACATGCGCGCCGAGGACGACGGCGACCAGGCTCGCGCGGACCGCCTCACCCTCCAGACGACCCCGGCGCAGCGTCAGCGAGCCGTCGCGGACCTCGGCGCGGTCCGGGCCCTGACCGGCGATCTCGCAGCCGCCGAACGGCTGTACCGGCGGGCCGCCGCCGCAGGCGTGGCTGTCGACCTCCGGCCCGTCATCCGGGCCCGCCTGGCCACGGACGCACCGCTGCGCGAATCGGTCGCCACGCTGTACGAGCGGGCGGGTGCGCACCTGGTCCTGGCGCGCCGCGACCTCGCCGCGAGGAAGGCGCGGGAGGCTGCGGCGAAGTGCGTCCTGGCGGCGAATCTTGCGGACCCGGACGCGCTGCCGGAGCTGGTCCGGCTCAACCGGCAGCTCGGTGACAGGGTCACCGCCGACATGATCGACCGGTACGGGCTGACCGATGACGGAGAATGCGCCGCCTGGTAGGCCGGCGCGGAACGGATCGCGGTTCACCCGCCGTCCGCAGTGGATTCGGAATCCTATCTGCGCCGCGCGTAGGTCCTGAAGGACCCCAGACCATGGATGGCATCGCGAAGTCCTGATGCTCGGCGATGCGTCGTGCCCAACTCTCGATCGCCGGCCCTCGATCTCGATCATCCACGCGCGCAGATGGCAGGCAACGCCGGAAGTGCGCGAGCAACCCTCCCCCGCTCGCCTGCGACCGGCCATCGGCTGCAGACGACCCGGGACTCTGCCAAAGAACTGCGCTCGTGAATATCGTGATATTGCAATGCAGGAATGATAGTGAAAATCACTTTCGAAGGACTTGTAGTGTTCAAACCCCTGTCCTACTGTCCTTCTGGTAATGAACTCCGTTATCATTAAGCAGGTGTGAAAGGTGGCGATTCCCGTGCGCCAGAGACGCGCAGGTCTTCTTGGGGCCGCCCTGCTGTCGATCGCGATGCTCGCGTCGGCGTGTGGCTCCTCGTCCGGAGACGACGGCGCAGCGTCAGCGTCGTCGGGCTCCCCCGGCTCGAGCGGTGTCACGGTGGTGGCGTCCACCAACGTCTACGGCGACATCGTCCGGCAGGTGGCGGGCGACAAAGTGACGATCACGTCGATCATCAGCGACCCGTCCGCCGACCCGCACTCCTACGAGGCGAACACCCGCACACAGCTCGAACTGTCGAAGGCGAACGTGGTCATCGAGAACGGCGGCGGCTACGACGACTTCGTCGACACGATGCTCAAGTCGGCGAACAGCAAGGCGAAGGTCCTCAACGCCGTCGAGATCTCCGGCAAGACCGCCGGCGCCGGCGAGGAACTCAACGAGCACGTCTGGTACGACCTGCCCTCGATGAGCAAGCTCGCCGACCAGATCGCCAGCGCGCTGTCCGCGGCGGACCCCGGCAACGCTGCGACGTACACCGCCAACGCGACAGCGTTCCAGCACAAGCTCAAGGAGCTGGAGACCACCGCGGCCGGGATCAAGTCGGCCCACGCCGGCGTCAGCGTGGCGATGACCGAACCCGTCCCCGGCTACCTGCTGGAGGCGTGCGGGCTGGAGAACAAGACGCCCGAGGAGTTCGCCGAGGCCATCGAGGAGGGGACCGACGTCCCCGCCGCCGCGCTGCAGGAGACCCTCGATCTGTTCATCGGCAAGCAGGTCAAGCTGCTGGCCTACAACGAGCAGACCACCGGACCGGAGACCGAGAAGGTGCTGCAGGCGGCGAAGGACAACAAGATTGCGGTGGTCCCTGTCACCGAGACGCTGCCGGCGGGCATGGACTACGTGAGCTGGATGAGCGGGAACCTCGCCGCGATCAAGGCTGCGCTGGGCTGATGCCGCACAGCGACACCGCGGTCGCGGTGCTGGAGTTCGAGGACGCCGGGCTGAGTTTCGGGCCACGGCGGCTCTGGTCGGGGTTGTCGCTGCGGATCGAGGTGGGCGAGTTCATCGCGGTGCTCGGCGCCAACGGTTCGGGCAAGACCAGCCTGATCCGCACGATCCTCGGGCTGCAGCAGCTCAACTCGGGGCGGCTCCACGTGAGTGGTCGGCCGCCCCGGCGGGCGGCGGACGACATCGGCTACGTGCCGCAACAACGGCGCATCGACCCCCTGACACCGTTGCGCGTCCGCGACGTCGTCGGCCAGGGCCTCGACGGGCATCGTTGGGGCTTTCGCCGCAGCGCCGGGCGGGCCGCTCGCATCGCCGCCGCGTTGGAGTCGGTCGACGCGGCCGCGTTCGCGGACATGCCGATCGGCTTGCTCTCCGGCGGCGAGCAGCAGCGGGTCCGCGTCGCGCAGGCACTGGTCGCCGACCCGCGGCTGCTGCTGTGCGACGAGCCCCTGCTCTCCCTCGACCTGCGCAGCCAGCGCACCATCACCGCGCTCGTCGACCGGCGCCGCCGGCAGAAAGGAACCGCCGTCGTGTTCGTCACCCACGAGATCAACCCGGTGCTTCCCTACGTGGACCGCGTCCTCTACCTCGCCGACGGCGGGTTCCGGGCCGGCCCGGTCGAGGAGGTCTTCACCTCGGCGACGCTCTCCGGCCTCTACGGTGTGCCGATCGACGTCGTCCGGGTCGACGGGCGCATCCTCGTCGCCGGCATCCCGGAGGCGGACGAACCACACCACCACGACAGCGGCGCCGCCGCGGTCGGAGCGCAGCGTGTCTGACCCGGACATCTGGGACCGAATCTTCAACTTCGACGACTACGCCCAACTGCTCGGCCTCGTCCACAACTCGATCATCGCCGGCGCGGTCCTGGGCCTCGTGGGCGGGCTGATCGGCACCTTCGTCATGATGCGCGACCTGCCGTTCGCCGTACACAGCATCAGCGAACTGTCGTTCGCCGGCGCGTCCGGCGCCCTGCTGCTCGGCGCCAACGTCGGGCTGGGCTCGCTGACCGGCTCGGTCCTGGCCGCGCTCGTCATCGGCCTGTTGGGCAACCGTGCCCGCGACCGCAACTCCAGCATCGGCGTGCTCATGCCGTTCGGCCTGGGCCTCGGCGTGCTGTTCCTCGCCCTCTACAAGGGTCGATCAGCCAACAAGTTCGGCCTGCTGACAGGCCAGATCGTCGCGGTGGACACGCCACAACTGACCTGGCTGATCATCACCTCGGCGATCGTCCTGGCCGGGCTGGTGATGATCTGGCGGCCGCTCGCCTTCGCCAGCACCGACCCCGAGCTCGCCGCGGGCCGCGGCGTGCCCGTGGCAGCGCTGTCATCGGTGTTCATGCTGCTGCTGGGCCTCACCGTCGCGATGTCGGTACAGATCGTCGGAGCCCTGCTGGTACTCAGCGTCGTGTGCACCCCCGCGGCGGCCGCGATGCGGATCACCGCATCCCCGTTGCTGGTGACGGCCCTGAGCGTCGTATTCGCCGTCGGTTCCGTCGTCGGCGGGATCCTGTTATCCCTGGGCAGCTCGATCCCGATCAGCCCATACGTCACCACCATCTCATTCCTCATCTACATCGTCTGCCGGATCGCCGGCGCGCGCCGCCACCGCCGGGGCTGGATGCCCGTGCGGCCCCGGACCGCGATCGCGCGGTGACACGAGCATGGGGACGCCATGACCGGGCAGCAAGCCGTCCCCCGCAGAGCGACGACCCGATCGAGGCCATCACGGCCATCCTCCAGGTGCTCGCCCGGCCGCTGCGCCTCCGGATCGTCCTGGACATCCTCGATCGCGACGCCACAGCCGCCGAACTCGCCGACCGGCTGGACGTCGCCTACGCGACGCTCGCGCAACACCTGCGTCACCTCCGAGTGGCCGGCCTGGTGCACCGCCACCGGGCCGGCAACCACGTGTACTACACCGCGACACCGCCAGCCGCCGCGGTCGTCCGCGTCATCCTCGCCGAGGTCCTCGGGACGGCGGATGGACCGGCACCGGTCATCCGCGCCCAGCCGCGCCAATGAGTGCCGTAGCGCTGACGACGCGCGATGCTCATGCTGGCGGGACGATCGCGCAGTTCGGGGAAAGCCGGCAGCGTCCGTACACGCCCGTTGAGTCGCCACCCGAAAGGGTCCGGTCATCGTCTGGTGGATACCGCCGGTGTGCCGTCCCAGGACGCGTACGAGTCCGCCGCGCTCGACGCCCTGCGCGCACTCGTACGGATTCCCTCAAGCGGCCGGACGGCGACAGTGCCGTCGAGGGGCACAAAGCGCAGGTGGCGGTCCACCAGACGTGGTCGGCGGCGATCTGCAGGTCGTACCTAGGCCGATGTCGCGCCCGTGACACGTGCGGGTGAACACGTGAAAGCATTGCCATATCAGCATTTCTCGCACCATTGCACGTGGCCGACCTCTTCAGAGTTGGCCGCGGGAGAGATTATGCTAAATCGACTGCCGTCCGCCCGGAGGTCTTCGGCGAGCCCCGGGCTACTCGAGGAGGACCCCGTGCGTCCAACTTCGCCGAAGCTGTGTCCGGCATGACCGGCCGAAACCGAACCCGCCCGGCTGCTCGTGCCACCGCTCGCAGCCAGAGCCGGTCGTCGCCGCCCGCGTGGGTCTATCCGGCCCTTGCCGTCGCTTTGGCCCTGGGTGCGCTGCTCGGCGCGATCACAGCGGACAGCGACCCCCGGTCGGACACGCAGAAGCGGATCGACGCCATGCAAGCGGCCGACGTCCAGCGGGACATCGAACAGGTCGGCGCTCTCACCGACCAGGCCCGGCGCGTGCGTGACCTGCTCGGCTCGGTGCTCGACGGCATGTACACCGCCCTGCCGCCTGGCGCGACCACGCCCGGCCCTCTGGCGAGCGCCGGCCAGGTCGATGGCTGGAAAGCGGTCACCCGCAAAGCTGCCACGGAATTCGCGGATCCGCCTTCCGCCGGCACGGCCGTCAACATGGCCCGGGCCGGTCTGGCGGCCGGGACCCGCCAGCTCGACCTCGCCGTCGACACCTACACCACAGCCCTGCAGGTCGACGCGGACCGGCGCGGGACGTTGCTGGCGCTCGCCGCACGCCAGCGCGACGGCGCCATCGCCACCTGGTCGATCGGCGCAACCGGACTCGACCAGCTCAACATCGACACCGGCCGCGGCCATCAACACGTGTTCCTGCCCAGCGCACCCGGACAGAACGCGATGACTGCCGATGGCGAGCGAGAGGGCAATTGAAGCTGGTGCCGAGTGCGCAGACAAACCGGACCGGCTTCGGAGCGAGAACTTACCGCCCTCCGTCCGGCACCGCGGTGATCGTCTGTGCGATGCGAAACCATGCTGACCTGATCGGTGGGGGGTCTGCATGGGCTGTTGGAGCCGCCCTGCCCGGCGCGCTCATTTTCTGCCAGGTGAGCTCGGCATTCGCGAAGGAAGACAGCGACGATCGCGCCGGCCAGCGCCGCCAACGCGCGAGCCAGTCGATAATGAGGGTTGACCACCCTAACCTAGGTCAGGCGTTGGTCGGGGTCGATCTCGACGCGGTGGACGATGTGCCGCGCTGCGGTAGCGGCATGACGGCAACCAGCTTGATGACGGACCAGTGGGGTTCGGGGTAACGGCGGCCGGGGTGTCGAAAGCCTTGTGTCCGACCATTTCCCCGAGCCGCGTCATCGGCGGCACGGCGAGCGCCGCCACGATCAGCTGCACGGCTTCGAGCCAGTTGAGTGGGCGTCGCTCGTCGCGAGGTGGCCGGCGATGTACGTCCAGGTCAGGGTGAGCGAACGGTCCGCGGCGACGCTGATCAGGTCCTCACCATGGCTGCTCAGGAGCACGACGGCGCCGTCGGTGGCAACAGTGCGGATCTGCTGCGAGATCGGCGTCAGCTGCCATCGGTCGACACTCGAGTTCGGCTCGTCGAAGCCGACGGAGCGACGGCCGGAGACACGCGCGGCGGCGACGACGACGAGGCGTTGCGGCCGGCCGCCGGGGAGCGACAGCGGGTGGCGGTCGGCGAGGCCGGCGAGGTCGATCTCCGCGTTGACCCGGTCAGTGAAGATTTGGTGCTCGACGTCCTGCATCACGATGGCGCCGGCGCGTCGCCGCGTGCGGAGCGTCAGGGGGCCGGTCATCGAGCAGCACGGTGCCGGGGCAGCGCTATAGGCCGGTGACATTCCTGGCGAGCCTCGAGCTACCGGCGCCGTTGAGGCCACGGATCGTGGTCGCTTCTCCATCGGCGAACGCGACCCGATCGAGGGCGAGGACGGTTCTGCCGCCGAGCCGGCAGTACACGTCGACGAGCTCGAGCACCCCGGCGAGGACGTTTCGGCCGGCACCTCGGTGAACCCCAAGTCGCACCGACGACGCCGATCGAACCCGGACGCGGACTGCCTGCAACACCGGGAGCGCCGCCCGCGATTCGGCGCAGCAGACTTTACAATGAAAACCATTTCCAACAAAATGTTGTTATGAGCTCCCGCACCAACCTCTCCGGAGCCGATGCCGCACCGGCAGAGGATCTACGCCCAGCAGTCACCGTCCTGGTCGGATTCGCACCCAAGGCCAGCCACGCCGTCGCGCGGGCACTGCTGGTCGCCGACCCCACCCTGATCCTGATCCGACACGACGTCAGCAGCATGCCGCACGGGCAGATCCAGCGGGTGGTGCGGACAGGCGCCGCACTGCTGGAGGACGTCACCGTCGAGCTGGCACACAGCTGCATCGGGTGTGCCCTGCGCGAGGACCTGCTACCCGCGCTGATCCGGCTCAGCCTGGAACACCCTGGCCGGGACATGGTCCTGCTGCTGCCACAGGCCGTGGACCCGGAGGCGCTCGCTGCGGCATGCGTCGATCATCCAGTCAACCAAGCGGTCCGGTTCGACTCCTACGTCGCCGTCGCCGATGCGGTCACCATGCTCGACGACCTCACATCCACCGACGACCTGCGCCACCGTGGCCTGCATACTGCCGGCAACGACGACCGCGGTGTCGCTGAGGTCCTCGTGCGGCAGATCGAGTACGCCGACACCGTGCTGCTCTGGGCAGACCCAGACGTCGACACGTTCGAACTGGCCCGTGCCGCTGCGCTGCTGCACCGCCTCGCACCCTGGGCGACACAGCTGAGGGCCGGCGGTGCGGCAAGCGTGGACTGCACCGCGCTTGCCGCAGCGCTGCGTGATTGCCACCGCCACGACCCGCAGGTTCCGGGCATGCTGGGCCGGGCCATGGAGGGCTTCAGCATCGGCGTGCACGAGCCGAACGCGGACTGCGGTGTGGTGTCGATGCTGTTCCAGGCCCGCAGACCGTTCCACCCCCAACGGCTGCACGACGCCCTCGGAGCGGTCGCCGGCGAGGCGTTACGGGGCCGGGGGCAGTGCTGGGTCGCGAGCCAGCCCGACGGCATCGTCGGCTGGGAGTCCGCGGGCGGCGGGACGGCACTGGGCACCCTCGGCTACTGGCTGGCCGCCCTGCCCGCCCACCGCTGGGAGGAAGCGACCAACCTGCGGCGCCTCGCTGCCGGCCTGGCCTGGGACCCGTACTACGGCGACCGGGGCACCAGCCTCGCCTTCGTCGGCCTACACCTGGACGTCGCCGTGATCAGCGAGACCCTCCGGGCCTGCCTGCTCACTGACGCCGAGCTCGCACTCGGCTTCAACGGCTGGCGTGACCTGCCCGACCCGTTCGCCGACTGCTTCCCACTGTTCGAGGACTGACCAGGCATGTCGGGGTTGTTCAACATCGACACCATATGAGGGCGGAATGCGACCGGTGCCTTGGAACCTGGGCCGCGCAACTCGGCAGCGGGCCGAGATCATGGAGATGCTCGCGAAGACCGCCGAGTTCATCGGTGCGCAGGAGGTGCACAACCGCCTGCGGCAGTCGGGTTCGACGATCGGGCTGACCACCGTCTACCGCACATTGCACGCACTGGCCGAGGCGGGTGAGATCGACACGGTGCGGCTCGACAACGGTGAGCAGCACTACCGTCGCTGCAGTAACGGCCGCCACCACCACCTCATCTGCCGGCACTGCGCGCGCACGGTCGAGATCCGGGGACCCGGCATCGAGTCCTGGGCGCAGGCCGTCGCCGGTGCGCACGATTTCGTCGAGGTCAACCACACCCTCGAACTCTTCGGCACCTGCGCGTCGTGCCGTGACGTCCTCGATGCCGGGCCGGACGCCGACCGGTGGATGTCCACCTGATCCGCGTCCGAAGCACATGCGTCACGCGGGCCGGGCCCCACGTGTGGGGCCCGGCCCGCTGTGCCCGTTACGGCACGACGACGAAGGTGAAGGTCTTCTCGCCGGTGGTGACGTTGGTGTTGTCGGCGCGTTTCGCGGTGACCTCGAACTTGACCGTGTAGGTGCCGGCCTTGTCGAAGCCCCAGTTGTAGTGGGCATGGGTGTTGCGGGGCACGTCGAGGTAGTCGGGGGTGCCGTCGCCGCTGTCGAAGAGCTTGATCGGGTCGCCGAAGCTGTCGACGCCGTAGACGCTGAACCCGCCGCCGGCGGGGCCTGTGACGCTGGCGAGCTTGAACGTGACCTTGTTGTTCTTCAGGGCGTTGTTGGCGATCTCGGTGGTGTTCCAGCCGGCCCAGATCTGCCCGCCGATCGGGCTCTGGTCCAGGATCCAGGCGTAGCCGCCGTTGCCGAGGAAGGCCCAGGGCCCACTGCCCGATACGGGCACCTTCGCCGAGGCGGGAACCTCGATGATGACGTCCGATGGCGCGCGCTCGACCGGGCTGCCGCCGTTGTCGTCGAGCACCGACAGGATGAGGTTGGTGCCGTCGTAGTCGACGTCGAGCACGTCGACGTGACCCGTGGTGAGGGTGACGACGGCGTGTGCGGTGCCGGCGGTGCCGGCCAAGAGGCCGGTGGCGAGGGCGGCCGCGAGCGCCGTCTGCAGCGCACGTCTACGCAGTTGCACGGTCTTGCCTCCTTCTACTGGACGACTTACTGAACGACCTTGAAGCGGTATGTAACGACGTCGGAGCTGACGTGTCCGCCGGTGGCGAGGGTGCCGGTCACCTTGAGCTTGATCTTGTAGGTGCCGGCCTGCTCGAAGGCCCAGTTGAGGTGCAGGTGGCTGCCGACCGGCAGGGCGACCGTGTCGGGCAGGCCGTCGCCGCTGTCGACGAGGACGGTCGGCACGCCGGTGCCGCTGGTGGTGTAGAGGCTGACGTCGTCCGGGCCGATGACGTTGACGAACTTGACGTTCACGCTGTCGCCCTGGAAGACGCCGGGCTCGAGCTCCTCGGTGCCCAGCCCGGCCCAGAGCAGGGCAGGGTTCTGTAGCTGCGGCAGGATCCAGACCGGGTCGCCGGGCGCGCCGAGGAAGCTGTAGGCGGGATTGCTCGGGACGGTGGTCTTCGCCTGCTTCTTGACCTTGAACAGCACGTCGGCCGGGTCACGCTCGACGCCCGGCTCGACGGTCTCGTCGTGGACGTGGACCTCGATCGCGCCGTCCTCGTACTCCACGTCGACGACGTCGACGTGACCCTGGCTGAGCACGACCGGCGAAGCGTTGGCGGCCGCCGGCGCAACCAGCAGCGCGGACGCCACGGTGCCGGCGGTGATCAGCATGCGTGCGGTGGTACGCACTTGGATGACTCCTCCCGTGCGATCCCCAACGGATCGCTTAATGGAAACGGTAGTCGTTTTCATTAAGCGTTGTAAAGACGTGCGGCGTGCCGTCATCGGCTGGCAGTGCGGCGGCGGCTGAGCCGCACGAGGATGACGCCGGCCAGCACCAACGCCGCGCCGGAGCCGACGATCGGCAGCAGCACCGCGCCGGTCCTGGGCAGCCCGCCACCACCACCGCCGTTGAAGCCGGTGTTCGGGTCGACGGACGAGCCGACGGCGACGACCAGGGTCCGGGTGTCGGTGACGGCCTTGCCGGCGTTGGTGGTGCCGGCCATCGTCACCCCGATGCGGTAGATGCCGGGTGCGGTGAACGCCCAGTTGCCGTGGGCGTGGGTGTTCGCCGGGATCGACATCCGCTGCGGCAAGCTCTTCGCGGTGTCGAACAGCACTTCGGGCTTGCCGAACGACCCGGTCAGGAACAGCTTCATCGCGCCGGGGCCGTTGATGTTGTCGATCTGCCAGGTCACCGCACCGCGGATGCCGCCGACAACGGAGGGGTCCTGGGTGTTCCAACCGGGCCAGAGGATGCCGGACTGCTGCGCCTGCGGCAGCAGCCAGATATCGGCGCCCTCGGTGCCGAGGAACGTGTAGTCCGGGCCGGCCGGAACCTTAATCTTCGCCTTGTCGACCGCGTGCAGGACAACATCGGACAGTTCGCGCCAGACCGGCGGGCTGGACGAGTCGTCCCGGATCCGGATCGTCCAGGTCTCGCCGGACAGTTGCGGTCCCATGTCGACGTGCCCGTCCGCGATCACCTTGCGGTTCGACGACGTCGTCGGGGCGGCCAGCTTTTCCAGCGATGCCGGCGGCGTCGTCAGTGCGGCGGCCGCCGGTGGCGATGATGGCTGTGCCAGGACGGTTGGCACCACCACGGCAGGCAGTTCACCGACCGCGTCCGTCGCCGGGATCTCGACACGGTAGGCGGCCGTCGTCGTACGCTTCACGTCCCTGACGGTTCGGACGGTCAGGGTGAGCCGGTAAGTGCCCGGACGGCCGAAAGCCCAGACCATACCGTCGATCCGTTGCCCGCCGGTCAGCCGCATGGTGGACGGCTCTCCTTCGCCGCTGCCGAGTAGGTGGGCCGGAGGCGTGAACGCGGCGACGGTGTACGCGTCGAATGCGCCCGGTCCTTCGACAGCCGACAGGTCGATCTCGATAGCGGTCCCGGACGGCAGTGCGGTGGCGTCGACGGCCGGCAGGTCGCCGGACATCGGGGCCAGCGTCCAGACCGAAGTGCCGGCCTTACCGAGGAACGCGAAACCGGCCCGCTGCGGCACCCGGCCGGCGAAGCCGCCGTCGCCGCGCAACACGACGTCCTGCGCAGCCTCACCCGCCACGTTGGCACGCACCTGGAGCCCGTCACGAACTTGCACGGCCAGGCCGCCCCGCCGGTCCTGCCCGAGGTGCAGCAGGTCGCCGCCGGCCAACTGGCCGGCGGTCCAGGCCGAGCCGACGGCCGGCGCCGCCGCCGCGGAACTGGGCAGGCCTGCCAGCAGGCCAGCCGCTCCCGCGGCGGCCCATCGGACCACGGTCGTTCTCATGGTGTATGCACACCTCTCCGCCGGTGCTGCACCGGCTCTGTCGCGCGCGTCCACAATGGATGGCTAATCACGACGTCGGTAGCTGCTCGTCACGTCAGCGGCACGCTGATGCGGAACGGTGCCTGGGGCGTCACCGGCATCGTCCGAACCGGCCACGGCGGCGTCGGCTGCCGAGCCGGTGCGGGCCTCGTCGCGGCCCTGCCGGCGGGCCTGTTCGATCGCTGCGGCCAGCCGCCGGCGGGACCGCCGCCGCCACCGCCACGCGAGCCAGACCGCGGCCACCAGGGTGAGCAGCACGAGTGCCTGCGACCACGGCCATGCCCACACCGGGACCTGACCGCTGGCCAGCACCGGTGCCGGGTCGAGGACTTGCTGCCCGGGGCCGACCGGCAGCACCGACACGGTGGCCGACAGCCGGACCAGCGGTGCGACACCGCTCAGCCGGGCCGTCGCGGTGTAGGCCTGGCCGGGAAGGATCTCCGGGATTGGGTCGAGATCTACGCGACGGCGGCCGAGTCCGAACGGCCCCTCGGTGACCAAGGCCGCGCGGCCGGTCAACCGGACGTTGCCGGTGTTACGGACGAGGTAGGTGACTTCGACGGTGCCGCCGCGCAGCGGGTTCGGGGTGCCCTCGTACGAGCCGTCGATGTTCTCGATCTGCAGGGTGGGGTGCAGGGCACCGCTGACCCGCAGGTAGATTCGGGAGCCGGCGCGCCGGTCGACCGCGACCTGGTTGCCGCTGCCGTCCACGGCCCGGGTCACGACCGAGGCGACGATGCCGCCCGCGTGGTCGCCGGGGGTCGCGTTGGCCGGCACGGTCAAGCGGAACGGCACGTCCAACCGCGACTTCGGCGGCACCGTCATCGACCGGGCGTTGAACATCACCCAGGATCCGACGTCCGTCGGGGCCTTGCTCGCCGGGAGCAGGTCGAAGCCGCCTTGCGGGGTGGTGAAGGCGTCACTGGCGTACACCTCCACGGTGAGCGGTTCGCTGCCGTAGTTGGCGATGCCCGCGTAGTCGGTCACCGTCGCGCCGGGGTCGAGCTTGTACTCGAAGGCTGCACGGCCGTTCGGGCCGTTCGCGGTCGACGGCACCACGGCCCACGTCGTGCCCGCCGGCGTTGCGTGTCCCGGCACCGGGCACAGCAGCACCGCCGCGCACAACACGGCGAGCAGGACTGCGGCGGACCGGGTCGTGCGGTCACGGCATGCAGCAAGACGCATTGATGATTCTCCGTCTACCAGAGGGAACTGAGGACCGGTGGGCGGGCCGCGTCGGAGTGCGGACCGCCCACCGGCGCCTCAGATGGCCGTCAGGGTCAGCGTCGCCTGGTAGGTGCCGCCGGCGGTGTCGGTCGGCAGCTCCAGCCGCAGGTCGGCGCCGAACCTCGCCGTGCCCCGCCCGGTGTCGGCCGCAGCCGAGCCCAGGAGGCAGCTTTCGGCAAGTCCGTTGCCCTCCTCGAATCCGGACCAGACCGGGTCGCCGGGGACCGCGCCCTGGCCGGAAACCTGGGCCAGGACCTTCGGGAGCCAGCCCAGGTACTTGCCGCCGAACGACGCGCCACCGTCGGTGCGGAAGTCCGACACCTGCCCGGAGACGTTCCAGCCCGGCTTCGCCGTGCGGGTGTCGGTCACCGTGACCGGCCGCAGCTGCCCGATCGCCTCGAGCCGGTCGCCGCTCTCCGCGAGCTGGATCGGCGACATGCCGACCTCCCGGTCGTTCGGGTCGACGCTGACGACCAGCGCACCGTTCGAGTCGTCGACCGTCGCGGTGATCGTCTGCCACAGCTGCGGGTCCGGCTGGTCGTCGCCGACCTGCAGCGCCACCGGCGCGGACTGCGCGACCACCGCGTCGGACTCGTCGTACAGCTTCACCAGGTACTGGCAGCCGTCGAGCTGCTCGGTCGCGGTGAACGTGTACGTCCCGCCGCCCTCCCCCGGAATGACGGCGAATTCGGTGGCGCCCGGGCACTTGCTGAACCAGTGGTAGTCGTCCAGGTCGGTGACCGGGTTCTGGGTGGCGGTGAGCGCCACCTGTGCGCCCGGTAGGTAGGACGGGGCCAGCCCGGTGATGGCGAGCTGGGTGGCCGGATCCGGGTCCGGGCCGGTCAGCGGGCCCACGACGAACTTGTAGTCGATGGGCCCGGTGTTGAGCACCGTGCCGTTCTTCAAGGTCGCCTCGGCCTGGAATTTCAGCGTGTAGGTGCCCTGCGCGCTGAAGACCCAGTTGGCGTGCGCGTGGGTGCGCACCGGCACGTCGAGGACGTCCGGCAGGCCGTCGGGGCTCCCGAACTTGACCGTGGGATCACCGAGCGCACCGACGGTGAATACCCACACCGACCCGGGGCCCTCGACGTCGACCAGGCTGATCTTCACCTTGTCGCCGTCGAACACCCCGGTGGTCAGCGTGGTCGTGTTCCAGCCCGGCCACAGCAGCTTCTCGTCCTGGATCTGCGGCAGCATCCACACCGTCGTCCCCGGCGCGCCGAGGAACGCGTACAGCGGATGGTCCGGCACCTGCGTCGCTGAGGCCGGCAGCGCCTGGAACGTCACATCGGCCGGGTCGAGCGAACGTGACGGCTCGACCGTGTCGTCGTGCACTTTGAGCGTCAGGGCGCCGCCCTCGTAGTGCACGTCGACGGCGTCGGTGTGGCCTTTCGACAGCACCACCGGCTCTGCCGCCTCGGCCACCCCCGCTCCGGTCAGCACCGTGCCGGCCGCCGTGACGACGCTCAACGCCGCGGCGGCAATGGATCGCCTCATGGAAATCGTGTTCATTCCTCCCCTCTCCCGCAGCCCAAGTGGCCGCGTCGGACCGGCATCGACGGCAGTCGGACGGCCCGCGCTAACTCTAATGGGAATCATTTTCAAAAGGAAGACGGAGTCTGACAGCGTCAGGCGGCGCGGCGGGCGAGCAATCCGTGTCGTGGCGCGGCCAGCCAGGCGGCGAGGAACGCCGCGGTGAGCGTGAGCACGATGGTGCCACCGACCGGCAGGTCCCACGACCAGGAGACGTACAGCCCGACGAGCGCGCACAGCCCGCCGATCACCGGTGCGAGGACCATCATGACGGCGAGCCGGTCGGTCAGCAGCCGCGCCGTCGCGGCCGGCGTGACCAGCAGGGCCAGGACGAGGACGTTGCCGATGGTGCGCACCGAGATGACGACCGCGAGGGTGACCAGCACGTACAGGACCAGATCGAGCCAGAACACCCGCAGCCCCATCGACCGTGCGGACTCCCGGTCCAGTGACACGGCGACGAACTCCTTGTGCAGCAGCAGGATCGCCAGCAGGACGACCAGGCCGGTGCCACCGACGACGTAGACGTCCTCGTCCGGGATGCCGGTGATCGAGCCGAACAGGAACTGCTGCAGCGAGCCTGCATACCCAGGCGCGCGGGAGATGATGACGATGCCGAGGGCGAACGCGGCCACGAAGAAGACGCCGATGACGGAGTCCTCTTTCAACCGCCGGTTCTGCGCGAACACCGCGACCAGCACGGCGGTCAGCACGCCGGCGGCGGTGCCGCCGGCGACGAGGTTGCCGGAGATGACGAACGCGACGGCGAGGCCCGGGAAGACCGAGTGCGCGACCGCGTCGCCGATGAACGCCATGCCGCGCAGCACCACGTAACACCCGACCACGCCGCACACGGTCGCCGACATCACCGCGATGAGCAGCGCCTTGCCCAGGAAGGCCAGGTCCGGGTTGAACAGGTCGGCGACGAACTGCACCGGCGACATCAGGCGACCGCCGTCTCGGTGTCCAGCATGACGGGGTCGAGACCGAGCATGGTGAACAGGTGGCTGCGCTCCCCGACCTCGAAGGTGTTCATCCAAACCTGCCGCTCACGCAGGTCCGCCGGGCGCCCGTCGGCGATGACCGTGCGGTTGAGCAGCACGAGGCGGTCGCAGTCGTGCATCGCGGCCGGCAGGTCGTGCGTGGCCATCAACACCGCGTACTCCTGGGCCAGCGTGCTGAACAGTTCGCCGAGCAGTTCCTGGGTCGGCATGTCCAGGCCGGTGTACGGCTCGTCCAGCAGCAGCACCTCCGGCCGGACGGCGAGGGCGCGGGCGACGAGGACCCGCTGCCGCTGCCCGCCGGACAGCTCACCGACCGGACGCCGGCGCAGGTCGCTCAGGCGGACCCGCTCCAGGGCCTCCCCCACCGCGCGCCAGTCGGCCACGCCGGGCCGGCGCAGCAGCCCGATCCGCCCGGTGCGGCCGGCGAGGACCGCCTGCTCGACCGAGATGGGAAAGTCCCAGGTGAACTCGTGCCGCTGCGGCACGTACCCGATCGCGGCGGCACCCGGCCGCACCGGCCGGCCGCCCACGAGGACCCGGCCAGACCTGGGCCGCACCAGGCCCAGCATGCAGCGCAGCAGCGTCGTCTTGCCGGCACCGTTCGGGCCGAGCAGCCCGACGAACTCCCCGGCCGCGATGGCCAGGTGCACGTCGCGCAGGACCGGGCGCCCGCCGAGGTCCACGTCGACACCCTCGACGGCGAGGGTCGCCGTCGCGCTCACGACCGCGCCTCCGGCTCGTCGATGGCCCGCCGCCGCGCGCGTGCCCCGCGGATCGACAGCCACACCAGCAGGGCCACGAGCAGGACCGCCGCGGCGACCAGCGCGACCGTGCCCACGCCGGGACCACCGGCGGCACTCTCCCGCGCCGGTGCTGCGGCGGCCGGCGGCGTCGCGCCGGTGCTGGGCAGCCTCCCGGCGAACGCGGCGGTGAACGCCTCGTCAGCGGAGGCACTGTCGCCGACCGCGAAGCGCAGCATGTCCCGGCCGGACACCTGCCGGCCGTCCACCAGGTCGGCGGTGATCTCGATCGCCAGCAGGTATACGCCGGGTTTGGAGAAGATCCAGTTCGCGTGGGTGTGGGTGTTGGTCTCCACCCAGAGCGGCTGCGGGTACGGGCGGGCGGAGTGCCACAGCACCTGTGGCGCGCCGAGGTTGCCGGACTGCAGGTAGGTGACCACGCTGCCCGGACCCTGCACGCCGAGCAGGTGCATCGTCACGCCCCGCGTGACGGAGGCCATGACGCCCGGCTCCTGGGTGTTCCAGCCGAGCCAGACCACGTCCTGGTTCTGGGTCTGCGGCACGACGTACACCGGTGTCCCCGCGGTCTGCTCAAGAAACGCGTACGCCGGGTCGTCCGGCACCCGCTCGATCGCCGCGTCGCGCACCCGCAGCACCACCTCGGACGGCTGCCGCCATACCGACGGCACGGCCGTGCCGTCGTGGACCTGGATCGTCCATCGGTTGTCCTGGTACCGCGGGCCGAGGTCGACATGACCGGCCTGCAGCACCGTCCGCCCGGACGCGACCGGCTGCCGCGGGTCGAGGCTCTGGTTCAGCCCGTCTGGCGAAGGGCTCGGCGCCAGCGCCAGCGTTGTCGCCGTGATTGCAGCCAACAGGGTTTTCATCTGCTCAGGCATTCCTTCAGGGAGGCGGCGTTGAAGCGCATCATCCGCACGTAGGTGTTGACGGTCCGGTCGAACGCGTCGCCGTAGATCGGGCAGACCCGCACACCCTGCTCCCGGGCGACCTCGGCGAGCGTGGAAGATCGGGCGCGCAGGTTCGGTTCGAGGAAGACGGCCCGCACGTGCAGGTTGCGGATCGTTTCGGTGAGCTTCCGCCGATCGGCCAGGCTCGGCTCGGTGGCGGGGTTCGGCGTGACGAATCCGGCGACCGGGATGCCGTAGGCATGCGCGAGATACGCGAACGCGTCGTGCGTCGTCACCAGGTAGCGGCTGGCCGGCGGGATCGACGCGATCGTCTCGGCGACGTAGGTGTCCAACGCGGACAACTCGGCCAGGTAGGCGTCGGCGTTGCGGTGGTACTCGGCCGCACCGGCTGGGTCGACGCCGATCAGCGTGTCCCGGATCAGCTCGACGTAGGCCTGCGCGTTGCCGACGTCCTGCCACAGGTGCGGATCGATCTCGCCGTGCACGTGCCGGCCCAGCACCGCCTGCGGGAGCTGGTATACCCGCGCACCGGGACGTCCGAGAAACCGGTACCCCGGACCCGCCGGGATTTCCTTCAGCGCCTTGTTCGGCACCTCGATGACCGTTGTGGCCGGATCATAGATGTGCTGCCGGACCTCACCCCCGCCGTGCGGGTCCGCGTACACGTACAGGCGCCGCTCGTCCACGTCGACGGTGATGTCGGCGTGACCAGCGCCGAGCACCGTCGTCGCCCCGAGGCCGTGCGTCTCGACGCCGACCGCGAAGGTGAACGTCTGGCGGCCCAGCTCGACCGGCTTGGTCCCCTGCGCCACCGCCAGCCGGGCCTCCATCGTCACCCTGTACACACCGGGTTTGGTGAACGCCCAGCTCATGTGGGTGTGCGCGTCCGGCGGCAGGGTGGTCGTGTCGTCCTTGAAGCCGTTGGACGCGTCGAAGCCGTCGGTCGAGTTGATGGAGAACTCCGGCGCGCCGAACGCCCCGGTCAGATACGCCACCAGGTCGCCCGGACCGCTCACGCCCGTCGCGGACAGCAGCACGTCCGAGGCGCGGGTGGCCTGATACTGGGCGCCGGTGCCCCGCACCCGCATGCCCAGCCAAATCGTGTCGAGGGAGGCGTCCTCGACCAGCGGGATGATCTCGGCGGCGTACCTGGTGGCGCCTTCGGCGAGCGAGATGCTGGGCACGCCGTCGCGAAGGTTCGCGTCCAGCGTCTTGATCACACCCTGCGTCTCCAGTAACAGGTAGTTGCTGAAGGCCACGTCCGCGTAGACCACGTTGCGCACGTCCCGCAGCGTCGGCTCGTACGAGTGCGCATCGGCGTTGTCCGGTACGAGCGAGTTGACCAACACCCGGTCACCGCCGACGTTGCGCACCAGGTCGGCCAGGATCCCGGTCGTAGCGACCACCTGCACACGATCGTCGGAGTCGCTCAACGACACCGGCGCCGTGCATCCCGACGCGAGCAGCACCGCCACGACGGCGGCTACGCTGCGGATCCGGATCGGCATCGGAGCCGGGTGGTCAACCATTCGCCGCTTCCTCCGCCTTCCAGACTAACTAAAATGAAATCCGTTTTCGATAGACTAGTCGGACGGTGGGGTGCAGTGGAAGCCCCCGCGATCAGTCGCCGCCGACCGTGCCGACGCCCCCTGCGTCGCCATGTGCCGCGGCCGGCCGACCCGGCAGCGTCCCGGGCCGGCCGGGGCGAGCAAGACGTGATCGCCCGGGCGGCCGATCCGGCGGCAGGAGGCGCACCCAACTGCACGCGCGGCGGCACGATCTCCGTCGACCGATGCGACGAACTCCGCCGAGTTCAGGCGGCGCGGCATCTCCGCCCGCTCGGCGCGCGAAGATGCGGCGTCAGGACCCCGGCCACCGTCAGCCACCACCGATTCCACGGCCGCTCCGCGTCGGGCGCTGGCGCGGGCCGAGCGGGCCCGGCCGCCGCAGGTGCGGCCGGGTCCACTGGCGTCAGCTCGACCATGAGCAGCACCCCGCCCGGCGCGGGGACCTGGTGGATCTCCCGCTACAGCTGCCCGACCCTCGCCTGCGGAAAGTCGTGCAGCGTGATGACGGCCTGCACCACCTCGTGCCGGAATGCCGCACCGCTGATTCCAACCGACGCCGTTAATGTGTCGGCCTGGACGACGGATGCCATGAGTTCCGGGCGGGCCAGGGCCAGCAGCACCAGGTACGCGTCGATCAGGGTGGCGTGCACGGCCCGCTACTGGCGCATCAGTGCTTCCAGCGCACGGCCCGCGCTCCGCCTCCGAGGTCGAGCACCGACCGTAGTGGGCGGCCCAGCATCCACTCTGCCTCGGCACATCCGGCGGCAATCAGGCCAGCACGGCCGGGCCGGCAGCGCGCCGTCAAGGCCTCACATGGGCGCCGGCGCCCCGTCGCGCCGGTCACCGAACGGCCTCCGTCACGACGGCACGCACGACGTTGCAGACCCATCGGAATCGCCATACTAGAATCGATAACCATTTTCAATACCAAGATGGACTCGTTCAGTCAACGACCGCTACACCATCACCCGGCAATGCCCGCGCACGCCTGGCAGGTACCGAAGATTTCCAGCGTGTGCCCGACATCGGTGAACCCGTGCTCCTGCGCGACCCGGTCGGCCCACCGTTCGACGGCGGGGCCTTCGACCTCCACAGTGGCGCCGCATTGGCGGCAGACCAGATGGTGGTGGTGCTGGCTGCGGCTGCACTTGCGGAACAGTTGCTCACCGCCGGGCGGTCGGGTCACGTCGACCTCACCCGCGTCGAGGAGCAGTTGCAGCGTGCGATAGACGGTGGTGAGGCCAACCCTGGCGCCCCGCCGCACCAACAGGGCGTGCAGTTGCTGCGCCGTGCGGAAGTCCGGCACCTCGTCCAGCAGCGTGAGCACCTCGGCGCGCTGCCGGGTGTTCCGGCTCGTACCGGCCAGCATGTCACTCATGAGCATCTCCCTCGACCCGCACCGCCCCGGCGCTGCGCTGCCGCCCTGGGCGCCGCAAGTGTATGCCCTGTTCACGGACGGCTGCAGCCAACCGATGGTGGCACGTCGCGCCGACCCCGGGTGCGCCGAGTCGCCGGCGTACTCGGGCGGGCGGTGCTGTGGGTCGGCAGTTCACGCAGCTGCAAATCATTTGTGTCAGCCGATCCCGCCGAGTAGACCGCTGTAGCACCGCAGGTGTGCGGTGCGGATCGCGGGCGGGAGCTGTCACCGTCAGGCGGACGCCGGTTGTGGCTGTCCCGATCTCGACGCCCAACCGCCGCCAAGATCCACAATCGCGGCCTCGGTCACGTCGAGGGCGCGCTGTTCGAACTCGGCGAACGGTTCGGCCAGTGCGAACGGGCTTTCCGGTGAAGGCCTCGGTGACCTGCTGCCGCATTGGCCCGAGGCAGAGCCGGACCACGGGGTGGTCCTCGACGCCGACGAACGAGCGCATGGTCTGCGCAAACGAGTTTGCGACCGGACCGATCCCGCAGCCCTGATCGCGGGCGACGGCCGGTCGATCGGCACTTGGATGCTCCGGTCGTTCATCTCGACATCGTCGCGCTCGGGGTCCGCCACGGTCGCGAACTGATGAACTGATCCCCGTATACTCGCATCGCTTTCGATGATCACGGGGAAGGTGCGGGACGATGCGGGTCTTCATGTTTGCCGGGGTTGCCGCAATGGTGCTGGCACTGGGTGCCGGGTGCGCCGGCCAGGGCGGGGAGAGCGACACGGCCGCGTCAGTGGCCGCCACGAGCGCGGCCGCGTCGCCGTCAGCGGCAGGCGGCGACGAAACCTGCGACCCACTCAAAGCATTGCAGGTGCAGTATTTCGATAAGATCATCGCTGGGTTGCAGAAGGCTTCGCAGGCGGCCCAGAGCGGCGACTCGGCCGGCGGCGCTGCGGCGCTCGCGGAGGCCCGGAAACTCGCCACCGAGTGGGCCGGCAAGCTGGAGCTACTGTCCGGCCAGGTCGCCGACCCGGAACTGAAGTCGGCGGTGACGCAGTTCCTGGGGCAGCTCAAGCAGTTCGGCACCGGCGAGGCGAACATCGCCCAGATTCAGACCGCTGGACCGGCCCTGACCTCCGTGCTACTCAAGGCCTGCCCGTAGGTAATCCAGGGGGCAGGTCTGGGGCGAAAGCAGGGTCTCGAGACGCGCCCAGTCCATCCAGCCTCTCCTTGCGGGCACCGACTTCCGCAGGGCATCTTCGATGTTGAGCTCGACGGCAGCAGCCGTCTGTGATCAACGACCGGGAACGCTGGTCAGCTCGGGCAGGCCGGTCAGTTGAGGGAGACCTTCAGTGCGCCAAGGCCCTCGATTTCGGACACGACCTCATCGCCGGGCTTCAGCCAGCGGCGTTGCTCCGGCGGCTGGGGTTGGCCAAGGATCACCCTGTGGGTGCCGAGAACTACGTCCGCCCTAGTCACGGCGGTTTGGTCGTCGTGAGAAAATCTTGCGTGAGGTGCCGCCGTGCTGGGCTGGTCGCGTCGGGACGGCTGGTCCGCGAGGATGCGTGGTTATGTTGCTGCGACTGGCTCCTCGCCGGCCTCCGCCACGGACTGCCCGCCCTACAGCCGGCAACAGCCGCAGCACCGCGCCGCAATGCCCGTGGTTTTCGCCAGGCCCGAGTGCGACAATGCTTTCCCATTCATCGCACTGTTGGATCGACGCCGTCAGCAAGTGAACAAAATCGACCATCTTGATCTTCAACGCGCCAGGTCAGGAAGTGTCGTCCCCGCGCACGCGGGGGTGGTCCTGCGAAGACTGCGGCGTGTCATACAACGCCGACGTCGTCCCCGCGCACGCGGGGGTGGTCCTGAGGATTCCCAGGCAACAGCAGAAGAACGCCTGTCGTCCCCGCGCACGCGGGGGTGGTCCGGGGTGGGAAGGACACCGGTCCTTACACCCAGTGTCGTCCCCGCGCACGCGGGGGTGGTCCCTCGCAGGGCGAGCCGCAGATCCGCTGGATCAAGTCGTCCCCGCGCACGCGGGGGTGGTCCCTTCTACGTGGGCGCCGCGCCGATCCGGTACCGGTCGTCCCCGCGCACGCGGGGGTGGTCCCACCACGCTGACCGGCGCCCGCGCGTACCTGCTGTCGTCCCCGCGCACGCGGGGGTGGTCCATCACGTGCGCATAGCCACCGAGGTAGACGAAGGTCGTCCCCGCGCACGCGGGGGTGGTCCGGGCTGGTTCTGCCCGGCCCAGAAGACGGACCCGTCGTCCCCGCGCACGCGGGGGTGGTCCGCTGTGTCACCCACAGCGCTTCATCGGCGTCGTGTCGTCCCCGCGCACGCGGGGGTGGTCCCCGAGTGCCATGGCTGCGGGATGATCGCGCTCAGTCGTCCCCGCGCACGCGGGGGTGGTCCCTGCCGAAAGGCGAGGAAGTCGACAACGAGCTCGTCGTCCCCGCGCACGCGGGGGTGGTCCGCGTTCGGCTGAGCGAGAAGTGACGGGTTCCGCGTCGTCCCCGCGCACGCGGGGGTGGTCCCCGGGTGGTCTCCCCCGGCATCAGCGGGCCACCGTCGTCCCCGCGCACGCGGGGGTGGTCCGTGCGGGCCGGCCGACAACGTGTACGGCCCGAAGTCGTCCCCGCGCACGCGGGGGTGGTCCCTCCGGGTCAAGCTTCAGAATCCGAGACAGGCCGTCGTCCCCGCGCACGCGGGGGTGGTCCGTCGTTGCAGTAGGGCTCGACGTACACACCCGAGTCGTCCCCGCGCACGCGGGGGTGGTCCGATCGGGCGGCCCTGGCCGTCGAGGCACAGGCGGTCGTCCCCGCGCACGCGGGGGTGGTCCTCGCTTGACGCCGATGCGCTGGTCGCGGGCGGAGTCGTCCCCGCGCACGCAGGGGTGGTCCCGGGATGGGCGGCTCGTCCCGCTGGTGGACAACGTCGTCCCCGCGCACGCGGGGGTGGTCCCTTCCGGGGCCATGCTGAACTCGCCGCCCGACGGTCGTCCCCGCGCACGCGGGGGTGGTCCCGGGAGCGCGCCACCGTCGCCATCTGACACACTGTCGTCCCCGCGCACGCGGGGGTGGTCCGGACGGCGAGGAGATCGGCGACCCGCTCATGAGGTCGTCCCCGCGCACGCGGGGGTGGTCCGGTCGGCCGGGTGTTCGACCAGTACCCGAACACGTCGTCCCCGCGCACGCGGGGGTGGTCCGTCGATCAGGCCCGCGTCGGTCATCTGGTGGCCGTCGTCCCCGCGCACGCGGGGGTGGTCCGAGGACATGAACTCCGACCAGGACCAGCGGCTCGTCGTCCCCGCGCACGCGGGGGTGGTCCTGATCCGTCACTGCAACGGGCAAGACCCCAACCGTCGTCCCCGCGCACGCGGGGGTGGTCCCTGCCGTACGCGCTGCGGCGTGAGGCGCAACGGGTCGTCCCCGCGCACGCGGGGGTGGTCCGGACGAGCTGAAACTGTGGGGCAAGACTGAGCTGTCGTCCCCGCGCACGCGGGGGTGGTCCGGCGTGGGCCTGCTCGCCGGGCTCCGCAACCCGGTCGTCCCCGCGCACGCGGGGGTGGTCCGAACCGCGGCCCCATCTCATCGCCTTTCAAGCGGTCGTCCCCGCGCACGCGGGGGTGGTCCCGTTTGATCTATTCTCGTCGCATGGGACGGCGCGTCGTCCCCGCGCACGCGGGGGTGGTCCGGGCGTACCCGCATCCCGCAGGCGGGTGCACAGGTCGTCCCCGCGCACGCGGGGGTGGTCCGCTGCGATCGCGCTTCCTGGAGAGCGGCCGGGAGTCGTCCCCGCGCACGCGGGGGTGGTCCGCCGTCGAGCAGCAGGGCGAACGGGTTGGCGCTGTCGTCCCCGCGCACGCGGGGGTGGTCCGTCGATGAGGCCTTCCATGCCGGGGATCACCGCGTCGTCCCCGCGCACGCGGGGGTGGTCCCAGGCTGGCGTCGACTTCCGTGCCATGGGCGGGGTCGTCCCCGCGCACGCGGGGGTGGTCCGAAGATCAAGGATGCCTTCCTCGGCGCCCTCGAGTCGTCCCCGCGCACGCGGGGGTGGTCCGGATGGGCGTCGCGCCATCAATGGCCCCGGCCAGTCGTCCCCGCGCACGCGGGGGTGGTCCCGTTCCCCGGCACTGGTGCCGGCCCGTGTCGACGTCGTCCCCGCGCACGCGGGGGTGGTCCCGGCAAGTCGATGGTCCGGTTCATGACCAAGACGTCGTCCCCGCGCACGCGGGGGTGGTCCTCCCGACAACGAATCCACGTGCACGATCGAGGTGTCGTCGGCATCGACACCCCACGCGGTCTCCGTCGAGGCGATCGGCAGAATCGCCGCTTCTCTATGGCTACGAGTTGTCGTTCGCGGGGGCCATCGTCACGGCTGGCGGCGTGCTATCGCCCGCGCGGATCTCAGGAGGTGCTCGTGCGCGCGGCGGTGTTGCGGACAGCCGTGGTTGCGGCGGCGGTGCTCGGCTCGGCGATTCCTGCTGCGCCCGCGTTGGCGAAGTTGCCGTACGGGTCGGACTTCGGCGTAACGGTATCGGACACCACCGGTGCGCTCGGTGAGACCGTCTCGGTGCAGTACAAGATCACCAATAACAGCAATGCGTGGGCTTACTACAATGACGTGACGATCGAGGTCCGCAGCCCGTCGGGGATGGTGCTGGCCGACTTCGACATGGCGTATCCGGCGGTCCGCTGTCCGGTCCTGAAGCCCGAGGTATTCGCCCAGTGCTCCTCCACGACCCGATTCCCGCCGGAAGCAACGGTGTCGCTGGAGTTCCGCATCACCAACGTCAGCGCGCCCGCCACAGGTATCAAGGGCTACGTCAAGGTGATCGTGTACGGCGACCTGGTGGCGGACAACAACCTCGCAGTATTCACGTTCCGAACGGTTGCCGGGGAATCGACGCCGACGGCCGGGGTCAGCACCCCCGCGTCCACCCGATCGCCGACGCGCACTGCGGGTTCGGCGAGGCCGAGCTCCAGCTCCGCCCGCCCGACCGCATCCCCAACGGCCATGACGGAAGAGCTCGTCGCGGTCACCACCGACGTGGCGACGCCGACGGCCGAGCCGACCGATCCCGCGCAGGCACCGCCGGCCAGTTCAGCAAGTCGGTACGTCCGCTGGATCGGCGGTGGCCTCTTCCTTGTCGCGCTCGGCACGCTCGGTGCGCTGATCGTGTGGCGTCGCCGCCGGGGCTCGGAGTCGTCCGCGTTTCATCCGTAGGTTCAGGGTTCGAGTCCAGGCTGCCCGGCGTGCGCTGCCCGGCGGCCAGGGCCTCGATAACCAGTTCCGTGCGCATGTACTCGGCGGTCGCATAGCCGGCCAGTCGCCACGCGTGCAAGCCGATCAGGTAGCGAGGTGGAGGAACCCGCGTTCACCGACGGGCAGGTGATGTCGCCGCACCAGCCGGGTGTCGGACGCGGCCGGGTCGGTGCGGAAATCCCGCTGCACGAGGTCTGGACGCCCGACCGCGGCTGGATCCGGGATCGTGGTGACCCGCCAGCGACGTGGGGTCTTGCCCCGACGGCCGGTGGCGCGCCGCATTCAGGCGGTGGCGGGTGTCAGGTGGAGCGGCCGTTGGGGTAGACCACGCGGAACCCGAGGTGCTGTGCCAGCGGTGCCCAGCGGGCCGTCTTCATCAGCCGCTCCAGGCTGTCGACCCGGGTGCCGTTGACGAGGTTATTGAGCACGACCGTCTCGAGCGCCGCGGACTCGATCCAGTCGATCTCTTTGGTGAACCCGCAAATCATGGCTGCTTTGGTCTCGCGCAAAACTCGGCAAGTGTCGTGTCGGAGGCACGCAGTGCCGAACAGCTGCCGAAGTAGAGCCGCTTGCCTTCACACCTGCCGCCCATCCAGCTACCCAGCTCGGCAAGCCCGACCGTGTGGGCGTCGGACAGGTGCAGCCTGGTCGGCGCCCCGTGCAGCGCGAAGAACCCGACGTGATACGGCGCGTACTTGCGAGACAGCCAGGTGTCGAGGTAGAAGCGCAACTCCTGCGGGGTGGCGGTGTCGCGGTGGATGTACCGTATGGCGTCCAGCCGCTCCAACAGTTCCAGCGTCGGCAACACCGACCCCCGGGCGGCGAGGTCGTTCTTCCAGCTGCCTTCTACACAGAACTCTCCGCCCGGCCTGGCCACCACGTCGTCTCCTGTCGTCGCGTCGGGTGGTCTATCCTACGAACGCCGTCGCTGCTTCCACTGCCGGAGGCAGAGTCCGGTAGCACGCTAGGGTCCGGGCGAGGCGATAGGAGTCCGTGCCGGTCTCGACGCTGTTGCTGCCGAAGGTGTTCCCGTTGACGACTGTGGCGCAAGCCTTGGATCGGTGAGGGTATAGGTCCAGGCGTCAGACTCGGTCGGTGCAGCCCGGGGTCAGGTGGTTGACGAACTCGTCTCGACTGTTCTCGCGGGCGTCAGCCTGCTCGACCAGGATGTCGTACACAGCGCCCGCCTGCTCGACAGTCAACAGCCCGCTAACGGCGCCTCCCCGGCCAGCTGCGCATCGCGCTCGTCCAGCCGAGACCCAGGCAGCCTGAAGGACCGGCGGTGGTGGACGCTCAATCCATGCGCCACACACCCTGCGGGGTTCCAAAACGTCCTGACGGTCGTTGACCTGGGCAGACGTGCGTGGCATTGCTTCGACCTGGAGCGTGATCGGAATCGTGTCGTTGCGGCTGCTGTACCTCACCTTCTGCCGGGTCGTTGGATGGTTGATCCTGTTTGCCCGCGACAACGCGAGTCTGGAGGCGGAACTGCTCGTGCTGCGTCACGAGAATGCGATCCTGCGGCGGGCGAACCCAAGACCGACGCTCGACTGGGCTGACCGGACGGTGCTCGCCGCGTTGATCCGCCGGCTGCCGCCAGCGCTGCGGTGGCATCGGTTGGTTACGCCGGCAACGGTGTTGGCCTGGCATCGTCGGCTGGTCGCCCGCCACTGGACCTATCCACATACCTCGGGGCGGCCACCGATCGATCCCGCCGTGGTGACGCTGATCGAGCAGATGGCCAGGGACAATCCCGGCTGGGGATACCAACGCATCCGGGGCGAGTTGCTTGGCCTCGGCCACCGGATCGGCGCGTCCACGATCCGCCGGATCCTGAAACGGGCCGGGATCCTGCCTGCTCCAACCCGCCGCAACCATACGACCTGGCGGCGGTTCCTGCGTACCCAGGCGTCCACCCTGTTGGCCTGCGACTTCTTCCACGTGGACTGCGCGGTGACCCTCAAGCGCTGCTACGTCTTCTTCGTCATGGAGGTCGGCAGCCGGTATGTGCACGTCCTCGGGGTGACGACGAACCCGGACGGCGCGTGGACCACCCAGCAGATCCGTAACTTGGTTATGGACCTGGGCCAGCGGGCGGATCAGTTCAAGGTGCTCATCCGGGATCGGGCGGGGCAGTTCAATGCCGCGTTCGACGCGGTACTCGCCGACGCCGGCGTAGTGGTAGCCAAGATCCCGCCGCGTTGTCCCCGCGCGAACGCCTACGCCGAACGCTTCGTGCTCACCGCCAGAACTGAGGTCACGGACCGAATGCTCATCGTCGGTGAGCGGCACCTGCGCCATGTCCTGGACCGATACGCCCGGCATTACAACAGCTGGCGCTCACATCGGGCAGTCGATCTACAACCGCCCAAGCCGACACGCCCTGTCGTCGACCTGGCCCAAGAGAGGATCAAGCACCGGCCAGTCCTCGGCGGCCTCATCAATGAGTACGAACGAGCCGCGTAGAACTGCAGGTCATCCTGTGCGGTTGGGTTATGGAACCCCACAGGCGCTCCGTCTCCCGTCTCGATCAACCAGCGCGATCGATTTGAACACGTTCGGGAATCATTTCTCGTAATTTGAACTCGATCATCTTCAGAACGTCGTCGTCGGGCAGGCTTCGGACAACGCCTAGGTCGCGGGGTTGGTGGAGTATTGGCACCCCACACGCATGACACACCCACCGTGACCAGCGGCAACACCGATCACGCCACCCGCCACTATGGGATGCTGCGTCAAACCGGCAAGGCCGGATCAACCGAAAGAACTCACCGGTCCGTAGCTTTGGGATGCCTGGTGCTGGCGTAGGTGACGATCACGCGGCGACGGGCAGTGTCAACCAGGTACCAGATCCTGGCTCCGCCGGTGACCTCGTACTGCCATTGCGGAAACACGTCGCCGTTGTACTTGCCGGTGGCAAGGTCAAACTTTAGGGGATGATGCTTGTCCGTGGGCGGAGCCGGCTGCGGGTTGCTTGTGATCGCGAAATATGCGGTCCGGGTAGCGCTGGCCGCCTGGCTACATAGGTCCTGCCAGCCCTTGATCGCCTCGTTGCTGCCGTAGATCAGGTCGTAACCGTCGACTGCCGGCGGTGGGGCAACGCGTTCGCCCCGCTTCGGGCTCACGCAGCCTCCGGGACCGGAACCTTGCCGTGGTCGGCGTGCTCCGCAGTCAGCGCCGCATAGGTGTCTGGGTCGCTATACGCCTCGGCGGTGTGCTCCCACTCGATGAGGATCTGCCGAACCGAGGGAGGGCTCGGGTTGTCCGCGTGGGTTGCGTCCTCGAGTTCGCGTAGCATCTCCACGCGGGCGTCCAGAGGTAGATGACGCGCCCAGTCGAACGCCACGGTCACGGCGTCAGCGTTGTAGTGCTGCAACGCCAGCATCAATCGGGCCATGGCAACAGACGGCCCCTCGTTGACGTTCTGAACAAGGGCCATCACGGGTTCGAGGATCCGGCGACGGACCTCTTCGCTTGGGAGTTGCTCGACAGCCTTGATGATTTCCAAAGCGGCGTCGAGTTGGCTGACGGAGGCAGCGACCGCGCCCTCGGCGGCCTGCTTGCGGGCACGCATGAAGGTCTCAAGCGGTGTTAGCGCCGCCACAGGCTGTCCATCGCGCGACAGCAGCACGACGTTGCCCGCCTCGACAGTGTCCATGGCTTCTTGAAGCTCGGCATCGTCGTCGGGCAGCTCATACATTGCCGCCGCTGTCATGCGCCCACGGTACCGCCACATCTGTGGTGACTGCTATCAACGCTGAGTAGTGCACTGGACTTCACACCGCGTCGAAAATGGTGATTCAGCGGGTGAATTGTCCACGTGGCGACGAGCCACCACAGGTCTACGTTCGGCACCGAGATGAGCGCCGCACCCGATCCCCGCACCCCACGTCGGGGATAACCTGCGGCGATGGCCCTCAAGGATGATCCGACCAAGCCGTCCCGGAACGTCACCGAGGCTGCCGTCGACCTCGCCACCTGCCTGTCCACCGACGTGCAAGTCGACGCGCCGCACGTCCTCGCGCCGCTACTCGTGACGGGGGCGGGCTGCATCGGGTTACGGACGAGCTGGCCCGAGCGTCGATCTCCGTCGACGAGGAGGCCGCCGCGACGCTCCGCTCCGGCATGCCGTGGAGCATTTTCCTGAGGTGAAGGACAACCTCCGAGCTGCCGAAACGAGCGGCTCGGGGCACCCGTGCACGGGCGGCCGCCCGGCTCCGGCACACCGAGCTGACCTGCCAGTTTGCCGCTAACTAATCCCAGACTGGCAGCAATGACTCAGCGCCCGGCCGCTGTACGGCGCTGGAGAGTCGCGAATCCGCAGGTTGGACCGCTCCGAACCACCGCGTTAGGGCTGGTCAGAGTTGTGGGCCGGACGCATCACCATGCGAACCCTATAGCCACGTTCGCGGGCGACCCGCTTCCACTGCCTTTGAGCAGGTCACGGCGTCGGGGTGATGCCCGATGACTCATGATCGCAGTCGTCATGACACCGTTCTTGCCCGTCTCGGCAAGCATGATCCGTTCGGCCACGCGCTCCGGGAGGCGCTGGCCCCGCCCACGCCGAGGGCGGTCCAATCGAGATTCGTGATCGAATTCGTCGCTCACCTGCATGACTCGCTGACCGACAGCTTCGTGACCGAGCCGGAGGCGTACCAGACCTTCGTGCGGACCATCCCGATGCTCAACGCCTTCCTTCCCGAGGGGAGGCGGCGATGACGGACGAGCACAACCGATCGCCGACCCGGTTCGTCGACGCCGAACAGATCAGCCCATTCCGGGTGCTGCTCGATCTGCACGATCGAGCGATCGGACGTCCGGCGACGCGGAGCCGCCATGACGTCCTGGCGGAGCTGGCGCTCGCTGCGGCGGTCGTGTTGTGGTGGACCCGGTGGCAGCCGATGTCCATCCATGCTGCGCTGCGGGCCGGGGCGGACCTGGCGGACATCGCCACCGCGACCGGACTGGAACCAGCGGAGGTAGTCCGGCGGCGGACCGACGTCCAGACACAACTGGTCATCGGCGGACGTCCGGCCGTGGACATCGAGGAGGTCCGGACCATCCGGCGGCGGCTCCCGGTGAGGGTGAACCGATGACACCCACGAGGGTCGCCCGAAATGTCAGCACGGCAGCGGTGGCGACGATCGCGGCGTGGTCCTCATGGAGTCACATGGTCCACGTCGCATTGCGGTACGGTGAGCGCCCGGAGGTCGCGTACGTCCTGCCTATCTCCGTCGACGGGATGCTGATCGTGGCGTCCGCCGCGATGGTCGAGGACAAGCGCAACGGGAACCGTGTTCGCTGGTCAGCGCGGATCGCTTTTCGCCGCCGGTGTAGCGGCCAGCGTGGCAGCGAACATCGCCGCCGCCCAACCCACCATCGGTGCGCGAATCGTCGCGGCCTGGCCAGCCGTGGCGATGCTCCTCGTGGTCGAGATGCTCTCCCGCGCCAAACCAGCGGACGCCTCCACGAAGACTCCATCCCCGGACGACGGTGACCCCGGCGAGCGCACCGACCACTCCGAACCTATCGCCATCGATGAGTCACTGGAGGTGCCTGCCCAGTTGGCGTCCGACCCCGTCACGACGTTAGGTCCGCACACAGACGGTGCTGGCCCGTCTGCGGATGCGTCACAAAGCAGTCGCCGGCGCCGCCGCTCGGGTCCGACAGCGGACGTTGTCACAAGGATGCTGGCTGAACGTCCGGACGCGCGTCCCGCGGACATCGCCGCCGAGGTCGGCGTAACCGAGCGACATGTCCGTCGCGTAATGACGTCCGCCTCCACCGTTGCATCTGTTACAGGTTCGAACCGGAACAACCAAGAGGATGACGGTGCCATCTGACAGCGATTGAACGTCCGCTTAGTACAGGACCACCCCAGTGCCCCGGCGGGAGCGCAGGCTCGAGTCCTGCCAGGGGGACTCAGAACATCGCACCCGTCCGACGGCTCCCGCAAGCCGTCTCGTCTAGCGATCGAAGAACGGGTTGCTGGGCCCGTCGAGGCGGTGCGGTTCACGCGTGCGCCGGTAGCCTCATGCCGAGGTGGGTCATCGACGGTGAGTCAGGCCGGGCTGGCTGTCAGAAGGGACGTGGACGAGCGGCGGTTACCTGACGGCCGATGCCTGTGCTGTTGTACCGGTACCGGGCCATCTCCTCGGTGACACGGTACGTGCGGGCGATGTAGGCCGCGTTCAGCCCGGCGCGAGCGGCCTTCAGCAGTAGCGGCCTGGGCAGCAGGATTGTGCCGCCGAGTGCGGTGGCTTCTTCCTCTTGGTCAGGTCGGCAGGTGCGGAAGGGAACCTCGGCCACGATCCGGATCTCGGTCAGCTCGTGTTTCAAGATCAGATGTGACAGTTCGTGGGCTATGTCGCTGGCTTGCCGGCCTGGCGGGCCAGGGCCGCCGGGCCGGGACGATCGGTTCGCTGCTGCTGGCGCTGGCCGGCCGTGACGGCTGTCTGCGGTTCGCCGGTGGTGTCGGTACCGGCTTCCGCGACGTCGACCTGCGTTACCTGCAGCAGTTGCTGGCCCCCGCTGCGGCGCGGCACCGAGCCGGCGCCCCGGGGTACCGTGCGAGCACGCCCGCGGCGCGACGTGGGTGGAGCCGGTGATTGCCGGTGAGGTGGCCTGCCGCACGATCACTCCGGACGGACTGCTGGCCGGTTCCTCGCGATCGCGGGCCAGGGCGCGGGCGGTTGCCGAGAATTCGCGAACGCGCTTGAACCTGCGAGGCTCGCCGGGAGTATGTGGTGCGACAGGGAGGTGAGCAGTGACCCAGTCCGACACTGACTTCACGGACTACTTTGCCTTGCGCGCGACGACGCTGCGCCAGTTCGCGTATGCGCTGTGCGGGGACTGGCACACTGCCGAGGATCTGGTGCAGACGACGTTCGTCCGGCTGTACCTGAACTGGCGGCGCCTACGACGGGACTCACTCGACGCATACACGCGCCGCGTTCTGGTCAACGTGTTCCTGTCGCACCGCCGCGACCGGCGCCGAGAGAGGGTGGTGGCCGAACCCCCGGAGGTGTCCGTCACGGATGCTACCGATGCTAGCGGCCGCGAGGAGGTTGGCCGCGCTTTGCAGCGGCTTCCCGCCCGACAACGTGCCGTCGTGGTGTTGCGCCACCTCGAAGACATGTCGGTCGCCGAGGTGGCCGATCTGCTCGGCATGGCGGAAGGCACCGTCAAGAGCCAGACAGCCCGTGGGGTCGAAGCACTCCGCCAAGCGCTGAAGACGCCCGCCCCGGCGAAGGAGCGATGATGGACGATCGGTTGGTACGCAACGCATTGCTCTCCTACATCGCGGAAGGCCCGCCGATGGACACCACCTCCGCGGCGGTGCTGGCGGCCGGTCGCCGTGCTCGTCGCCGACGCCGCACGGGCGTCGGTGCCGCGACCGTAGCCGGCATAGCAGCTCTAGTGGGATTGGCGCTGGTCGCGGCCAACACGTGGCCAGGGGCGACGGCGACGGTGGAGCTGCCCGCGGGTCCGGGCTGGACGGCGCTCGACCCGTCACCGTTCTGTGCGGCGGCCGCTGCACCCGCCGGACCACAAGTCACCACGCCGACCGGCGCGGCCAGCGAGAAGAGCGGGTCCGTCGTAGCGTCGCCGACGGAGCCTACGGAGCACGCCGCGGCGCGGCTGAGCTGCTATCTGCTTCGCGAGGTTCCGCAACGGCTGCCCGGCACCACCTTCTACCGAGGCCGAGGCACTCCCGACGGCACGCTGCCGTTGCAGGTGCACCTGGGGCGTGCCGTCGAGCCCTATTTCACCTCATCCGCGATCGTCGCGGACCGGCGCGGCGTCGGCACGATAGGCTTCGGGTTCGCGCCGGCTCAGGAGTCGCCGGGCACGGCGACGGCAGATTGTCACGCTCCAGCATGTAAGGTGCGAACCGGCCCGCACGGTGAGGTCGTCACCGTCGTCTCGGCCGGATCCGGCCGAGACGGGCAGCGCCAACTCGTCAACGTGCGCGTCTACTTCGGTCAGACCGTCGCATTCGCGAGCGCCTCGAACACGAACGCCGTGGACGCGGCCACCGACGAAGCCGGCGTCTTCGAGGATCTCCCGGTCGGGCGGCCCGACCTGCCACTGAGCGTCGATGCACTCATCGACCTCATCGCGACGCCGAACCTAACCCTATTTCCGTGAGCCGCTGAATCGCCGCGACCGGCTGTGCGGCATTCGGCGCACGACGAACGGCCATAAGGCGAACAAAACATGAACTCCTTATTACCGCAGGTGGGCCTGCCAAAGTGCGTAACCGCCGCCAAATGCGAACTCGTTTAATCCCTAAAGAACGATGACCGGGACTTAGGCGCAGCTCCCAGGCGGGACACTCAGAAGTCGACAGACATCTACCGTGTCAAATTTGCGATGCAGGTTCCGCAGTCCCATCACTCAATGTGTTCTTGTCGGCACTTACACGACTGAGTACCTTCTCGATACGAGGACGCGGCAGCGGTGGTGGGCACCGCTGCCGCGCGGTCATCACCGACTGTCGAGAGAATGGAGTCTCGGTGACAACTCCACGAAGACTAGCCGGACTGGCGGTCTCCGCCACACTTGGCGTCGTCGGCCTGCTGGGGCTGCAGACACCCGCCCAGGCCAGCACATCTCTGTCCAACGTCTACGAGCACGCGGACTGGGGCGGCCTCGCCAAGACCTTCTACCACGGCAGCGACGGTTACGTCTGCACAGGCTCCGTCAGCGACGTCGACCTCCAGTTCTCCTCCATGCCGTCGGGTTGGGACAACCGAGTTTCGTCGTTCTACCAGTTCGCGACTTGCTACGCGAAGCTCTGGGAGCTCACTTGGTACCAGGGCGCTAGCCTCGGCTACCAGGGCACCACCTCGTGGGTGGGCCCGGTAATGAACGACCAGACCAGCTCCATCCAATTCAGCTGATCATTCGTTCGGGGAAAACAAGATGATGAGCCCAATCAGATGCGTACGGAAGTCCGCATTGGCAATAGCGACAATCTTGCTGGCTGTGTGCGCATCTGGTTGCGGTCCTTCGGAACCTGACATCGGCCCGATTCCCACCATTCAAAACACCTCCGAGTTGGTGCTGCCGCTCGACGCCTACCAGCTGAGCGAGAAGGAGTACGTCACCGTCCAGCGCGCCGCCTGGCGGCTGATTCGCGATTGCGTACAACGGTTCGGCGGTGAATACACGGTGCCCGAAGGACTAGTCACCGCGGACCTGCCCCGCTTCGAGCATGCGAATGAGCGCCGGTACGGTCTGTTCGACGCGGATTCCGCAGCGGCTCGCGGCTACAACATTCCCCCGGACCTGCAACCTGTCGGCCGGGACAAGAGCGCTGGCTGGAACCCTTCGGAAGCGGAAAAACTGCTGGTCCGCGGCGTTGACACGTCCGGTGGATCGCCCGTTGCCGTCGAGCTTCCAACCGACCGTGACGGCAAGAGGCTCCCCGTCGACGGCTGCACGGGCGAGGCCAACCGGACGCTGGGGGGCGGCCAGCAAGCCTCGGTCGACACGAGTCTCGGCAACACCTTGAGCCTTGATGCGGGCAAGCGCGCGGAAGCCGACAGCCGGGTGCGTGATGCCATGCAGCAGTGGGGCGACTGTATGGCGCGCCGCGGCTACTCGTATTCGACGATCTGGGAGCCGAACGACCGCAAGTGGCCTGAACCTGCCGGTGATGAGGAGATCGCGACCGCGACGGCAGACGTCGCCTGCAAGAAGGAGACCAATCTGCTCGGCGTCTGGTTCGCGGTTGAGTCGGCCTATCAGCAACGGATCATCGACGAGCGGATTCAGGAGCTGACCGCGGTGCAGATGATTCTGCAGACGAGGGCGAAGAACGCTGCCGGTGTGGTGAGCGGAGGCTAGGCATGACTGCCGCGACCGATGGCCCCACCAGCCGACACGACACAGCCTCATCGGCGTTACCTAACCGGCGGAGGGTGTTGCGGTGGGCGCTGGTGACCGTCGGCGTCACCGGCGCCGGTCTGGTTGCCTCGCGCTGGGTGCGTTCGCCGCAGCAGCTCATCGCCGACCAGCAGCCGCCCGGCCTCACCACCATCACCGCGCCTGTCGAGCGTCGGGTGCTTAAGGACACCGTCGTGTTGCGGGGCAAGGTTCAGGCCGGCCAAACCGTCGATGTGACCCCCACACCGCGGTCCGGGGATCGAGCAGTGGTTACCGCCGTTCGCGTCAAAGCGGGCCAGTCGTTCTCTGCCGGCTCGGTGATGCTGGAGGTGGCGGGACGGCCGCTCTTCGCATTTCCGGGATCCATCCCGGCGTACCGGGATCTCCATCCAGGGGCGTCGGGTAGGGACGTGGCTCAGCTCCAGGCGGCCTTGAAGTCGCTGGGCTTCGACCCCGACGAGACCGCCGGGGAACTCGGCCAGGGCACCAAAGACGCGCTGACCTCGTTCTACCTGTCACGCGGTTACCACGTTCTGGTCGATGGTGACTTGCCGGTGCTCAACGCCGCGCGTGACCGTGTTCGCGGCGCCAGGCGCGCGCTCGCCGACGCACAAGCCGAGCTCGATCGCCTCCGCACTCCGACATCGCCGGGTCCGTCACAAAGCCCTGCGTCGCCAAGCCCCACATCGTCGAATCCCGGAAGGCTCGACGAGATCGCGCGGGCGCAGCGGCAGGTCGAGTACGCCAAGGAGGATCTCGAGTCGGCGAACGCCGCGCTCGCCGAGTTGGAGCGCACGACTGGGCCGATGCTCCCGTTGTCGGAAGTCGTGTTCCTTCCGCAGCTCCCGGCCCGGGTCGAAAAGCTCAAAGCCGTGGTCGGAGCCGACGTGACGGCTCCGCTCATCACACTCTCCGGCGGCGCCCTCGCCGTCGTCGCACGGCTGAATCCCGGCCAGCGGGCCCTGGTCAAGCCGACGATGCCCGTGGAGATCTACTCCGAAGTTCTGGGCACCAGCGCCACGGGCACCGTGTCGTCGATCGGTGAGCTGGAAGCGGACGAGACCGGCACGCGAAGCCACGCCATGGTGGTCGAGCCCTCGGGCGGCCCCTTGGACGCCAAGTACGCCGGACAGGACGTCCGGCTCACCGTCGCGACGGCATCCACCGACGGCGAGGTCTTGGTCGTGCCCGTGTCTGCACTGTTCGCCGGTGCTGACGGCCGCACTGCCGTGTTCCGCGAAGACCCCGATGGCAAGCAGGTACGGGTTCTGGTCACCGCCGGAGTTTCCGGTGACGGATACATCGCGGTCACCCCGATCGAAGGGACACTCCAGCCGGACGACCGAGTGGTCGTCGGTTCAGCGCGGGGAACCGGCGGGTGAACGTCACATCAGCTGAGCTCGCCCAGCCGGTGATCGAACTGGTCGGCGCCAGTTTCACCTATGCGGGACCGCCTCCGGTAGCGGCGCTGCACCCCTGCAACCTTGTGGTTGCCAGTGGCGACCATCTTGCGATCGTCGGGCCGTCCGGCTCCGGCAAGTCCACCCTGCTCAACATCCTGGGTCTACTGGACCGGCCGACGGCCGGCCGCTACCTGCTTGACGGCCTCGACACGGCCGCGCTCCGCGAGCCGGAACGTACCGCATTGCGCGGCAGCTCGATCGGCTTCGTGTTCCAGGCGTACCAACTGCTGGCCCACCGTACTGCCCTCGAGAACGTCGCCATGGCGTTGATGTACAACGGTGTGCCCAGGGCCAAGCGTGCGGCCATTGCTGCCGAGGCGTTGCACCGGGTCGGACTGACGAAGCGCCTGCACACCCTGCCGTCGCGGTTGTCTGGTGGCGAACAACAACGGGTCGCCATCGCCCGAGCGCTGGCGGTGAGTCCACGACTGCTGCTTTGCGATGAGCCCACGGGAAATCTCGACAGCACCAACGCCGACGGCGTCCTCGACCTCATCGCCGGCCTCCACGCTGACGGAATGACCGCCGTGACGATCACCCATGACCCGGCTGTAGCGGCGCGAGCTCCCCGTACGGTAACGATCAAAGACGGTATGCTCCTCGATCCCGTCGCGGCGCAGGAGACCGCCGTATGAGACAGCGCCCGGCCCGAGCCCGACCCCGGCTCTCCGTCCACGATCTGCTGAGCGAGGCACTGGCGGGCATACTGCAGCGGCCCGGCCGGGCCGCCTTCACCGCCTTGGGGACCGTCCTCGGCGTCGGCGCGTTCGTCGCGGTCGTGGGCCTCACCGCAACCGCCGGAAGCCAGATCAGCAAACGATTCAACGCGCTCATGGCGACCGAGGTGACCGTCGAGGCCGCCAACCAGGAGGGCACAGGCACCACCAATCCATTTCCGCAGGACGCAGATGCGCTGGTCCGGGCGATCAACGGCGTTGTCGACGGCGGTGTGTGGTGGGTGATCGACGACCAAGGCAAACTGCCGGTGACGGGGGTACCGATCCCGGGCGCACGGGCAAGCACCGGCACGCCGATTCTGGCCGCCTCGCCCGGCCTGGTCCGTGCCCTGCGCCCGACGCTGCGCGAAGGCCGGCTCTACGACGACTTCCACGATGCCCGAGCCGAGCAGGTCGTCGTGCTCGGCGCCGCCGCGGCCCACGAACTCGGGGTCGCCTCACTCGCCGGCCACCCCGCCGTGTTCATCGATGGCATCCCGTTCACCGTTGTCGGCATCCTCGACGGGGTCGCACGCCAGGCCGACACTCTCTTCTCGGTGCTGGTACCGCAGCGCACCGCGGCGTCGCTCTGGGGTGTGCCGAGCCTGGAGCATCACCCCAAGATGCTCATCGAGACCAGAGCCGGCGCGGCCGGCGTCACCGCGGCGCAGGTGGCGACGGCACTGCGTCCCGACGCACCGGACCTGTTCAAGGTAACCGCGCCACCAGATCCGACCCAGCTGCGCGACCAGATCTCGTCCGACCTGTGGATGCTGTTCATCCTGCTCGCCGGCGTGTGCCTCGTGATCGGCGCGGTCGGCATCGCCAACACCACGATGGTGGCGGTCCTGGAGCGCGTGCCGGAGATCGGTCTGCGACGGTCACTCGGAGCGCAACGTCATCACATCGGCGCCCAGTTCATGCTGGAAACCGCAATGTTCGGAACCGCAGGAGGGCTCATCGGCACGAGCGTCGGGGTCGTGACCGTGGTCCTGGTGTCGCTGGTCCAGCGGTGGACGGCGGTACTCCACCCGGCCGTCGTACTGACTGCGCCGCTCATCGGGACGCTCGTCGGCCTCCTCGCCGGGATCTACCCAGCGTGGCGCGCGGCCAAGATCGAACCCGTCGAGGCGCTGCGCCGATAAAAGCGGACAGAATGGTCGCGTGACGTTCGAACGGCTGGATCTGCGGTTGCCTGTGCGCCACGCCGGGCTCCGGCCCCTGCGCGTGCCGAGTATGCCATCCGGCCTGGTGAGGAGCCGTGTCGCCGAGGATTCCGTGATCTTGATTCTGACGGTGATGCGGTTGGGACCGCCGTCGGTCGCTGGGCATGATGGTCGATCGCGCTGCTGCGATCGACGTATCTCGGGGTGACGAACATCTTCGCGATGCTCCAGCTGCTACCTTCGTCGCGGCTTGTCCGGACTGCGGGAGCACGTCGACTCGGATGCACAGCCGGTATGAACGCACGGTGGCGGACCTGGGGATCGGCGGCCGGCAGACGCTGCTGCGCTACGGGTGCGGCGGTTCTTCTGCGATGAGCAGGCGTACGGCCGTCGCACCTTCACTGAGCAGGATGCGGGGTGACCGGCGCGTTGCACACCCGTACCTGCCACAGGGTCGCGCCGGAGAAGATCGCCCTTGCTCTGGGTGGCCGGCCCGGGGCACGGCTGACCAGGCGGTTGGCGGCGGCGGTGTCCCCCACCCACGACGTTGTCGCAGCTGATCAAGCAGCGTCCCGAGCTGCCGTATGCCTGCAAGGGCGGGGTCTGCTCGACCTGCCGCGCCAAGATCGTGGACGGCCGGG
>NZ_JBEXCY010000103.1:0-39778 GCF_040605515.1 Dactylosporangium sp. NPDC005572
GAGAGGACGCCAGCCCGCCGCCGCGAAAAGCCAATAAACCGCCAAAAGCGGACACGCCGGGCTGACCCTCGGGCGGCGCCGCACCGCGTACCGCATCGTGCCCGTCCTCGCCGCCGCCACCTGCGTCGCCGCGCTCGCCGCCCAGGACTGGGCCGGCGCCGCCACCGCCCGGGCCGAGCGGGCCGCCGTCGAGCTCGGCGCCGACCGGGTGCTGCGGGTCGCCCCGGTCGCCCCGGCCCGGCTGCTCGCCGCCGTGCGCGCCGCCGACCCGTCGGGCAGGGAGGCGATGGCCGTCGTCGTCACCGGCGCGGCCGGCGCGGCCCCCGTCGTCGCCGTCGACAGCACCCGGTTCGCGGCGGTGACCGGGGCCCCCGCCGAGGCGCTGCAGGGGACGGCCCCGGCGCCGCTGGAGTTCACCGGCACCGCGCTCACCCTGACCGCGGGCGGCGACGGCACGCGGATCCGCGTCGCGCTGTCCGTCACCGGGACCGGTGAGCAGGTCGGCGCCGAGTTCGGCCCGCTCGACCCGCAGCCGTCGGCCCGCACCGTCGCCGTCCCGGCCTGCGACCGCGGCTGCCGGGTCGACGCGATCGACGCCGACCACGGCCCGGTCGAGCTGCGCGAGCTGACCGCCGGCGGCCGCGCCGTGGTCGACGCCGGCGCATTCGGCGACCCGGCCCGCTGGCGCACGACATTGGGCCAGGCCGTCAGCGGCATCCAGGTCGACCAGTCCGGCGGTGGCCTGCGCCTCGTCGACGCGGCCCCGATGAGCACCTCGCCGGTCGACAGCCGTCTCTACGCCGTCAATACGCCGGTCCCGCTGCCGGCCCTGGTCGCGGGCGACGCCCTGCCCGCCCACGAGGAGCCCGTGGTGACGATCTTCGGCGCCACGGTACCGCTGGCGCCCCACCCGGTCGCCACCGTCCCCCGCGGCGGCACCGGGGGCATCGTCGTCGACCTCGACTACGCCCAGCGCATCGCCGCCGCAGGCCGGCCCGGCGGCTCCGGCGACCGCCCCGAGGTCTGGCTCGGCCCGGCGGCCACCGACCGGACCGTCGACCGGCTGCGCGCCGCCGGCCTCACCGTCATCGGCGACGACACCGTCGACCGGGCCACCGTGCGGGCCGGGCGGCTCGCTCCCGCGCTGATCCTCCTCGGCGGCCTCGTCGGCGCCGCCGCCATCCTGCTGCTCGGCGGGGTCACCGCGGCCGTCGTCGCCGCCGTCGACCGCCGCCAGCGGGCCGCCGAGCGGGCCGCGCTGCGCCGCCAGGGCGTCGGGCGGGCCGCGCTGCGCACCGCCGGCCGCTGGTCGGCGCTCGCCCCGGTCCTCGTCGGCGTGCCGGTCGGGCTGCTCGCCGCCGTCGCGCTGCGCCTGCTCGCCCCGCCGCCCGTGCGACCGTTCACCGACCGCTGGCCGGTCACCGAGCCTGCCGTCCAGCCGCTGGCCCTCGGGGTCGTGGCGGTGTTCGCCCTGGCGGTGTTCGCCGCCGTCGCGCTGGCCGGTGCCGCGCCGAAGAACGGGGAGGAGCGCCCGTGATCGCGCTGGTGCTGGCCATGCTGCGGTCCCGCTGGGCCCGCGCGCTCACCGTCGCCCTGCTCACCGCGCTGGCGACCGCCGCCGCCGTCGCCGCGCCCGTCTACGTCGACCGGGCCGACCGGCGCATCGTCGCCGCCGAGGTGGCCGGCGCCGCCGCCGGCGACCTCAACGTCGTCGTCACCGGCCAGGTCGAGTCGACCGGCGACGGCAGCATGCCGCGCACGTTCGAGAGCCTCGCGTCCGGCTGGCTCGACGCGCCCGGCTACGAGTCGGTGTTCTCCGCCCAGTTCGTCGCGCAGCCCACCGAGCTGCCGGTGGCCACCGCCGAGCAGCTCTCCCGGATCTCGTACCGCGAACGCCTCTGCGAGCACGTCGTGATCGTCGCCGGCCGCTGCCTCATGGGCGCCGGCGAGGCGGTCGTCGGCGAGCACTCCGCCGAGCGGCTCGGGGTGAAGCCCGGCCAGGCGATCTCGATGAGCGGCTCCCGCTACGACGACCTCATCAACAAGTACGTCCCGGCCGGCGGCCCGACCGCCCTGACCGTCGTCGGGATCGTCCGGGCCCGCGACAGCGCCGAGCCCTACTGGGGCCGCAGCGGCGCGCTCGCCGACCTCACCGGCCCGGCGCTCTCGGTCGACCGGCGCACCCTCGCCACCTTCGCCAGGCCCGCGGAGCTGCAGGCGTACAACGCCTATCCGCGGCCCGGCGCGATCAGCGTCGCGTCGCTGGACGCGCTGCGCGACTGGGTCGTGAGCGCGAAGCGGCGCAGCACCGAGGGTGCGCGGCTGTCGACCGACCTCGACGGCGTCATCGAGCGCATCGACGAGCGGCGGGCCGCGGTGCGGGCCACCGTCCCGTACGCCGTCGCTCCGGTCCTCGTGCTCGCCTGGGCGGTCATCGTCCTCGCCGTGTCGGCCGCCGCCCGGGCCCGCCGCTTCGAGCACGGCATCATCGCCCTGCGCGGCGTCGCCCGGCACTGGCGGTGGTGGCTGGCGGCCGGCGAGATGATCGTCGCCGTGCCCGTGGGCGCGGTCGCCGGGTTCTCCGTCGCCGGCGGCTGGAGCACGCCGGGCGCGCTGCGGTACGCCGGCATCGCGGTCCTCGGCGCGGTGCTCCTGGCGCTCGTGGTCGCCGTGCGCACCGTGGCGGCGCCGGTGAGCGCGCTCCTGCGCGAGGTCGAGCGGCGGGTCCCGCGCTGGCGCGGGGCCGTCGTCCTCGTCCTCGTCGCCGCCGCCGTGGCCACCGTCCAGCTGCGCGGCGCCGACGGGTTCGGCGGCGGGGTCGCACTCGTGGCGCCGGCCCTCGTCATGCTCGCCGTCGCGCTGGCCGCCGCGGCCGTGGTGCCGCCGCTCGCCGCCGCCGCGGCCCGCCGGTCGCTGCGCCGGGGCCGGCTCGCCGCCGCCCTGGCCGGGCTGCGCCTGGCCCGCCGGCCGGTCGGCGCGCGGGTCCTCGTCGTGCTCGTCGTCGCGCTCGCGTCGCTCGGGTTCGCCGCGGCCGCCGGCACCGCCGTCACCCAGCGGCAGGCGGTCGACGCCGACGTGAGCACCGGCGCGCCGGTCGTGCTCCAGGTCGGCGCGAGCAGCCGCACGCACCTGCTGAGCGCGGTCCGGGCCGCCGACCCCGACGGCCGGTACGCGATGGCGGTCGTGCCCATCCCGGCCTCGGCCGCCGCCCCCGCCGTGCTGGCCGTCGACGCGACGCGGCTCGACCGGGTCGCGATCCTGTCCCACACGTCCGCGTCGGTCCCGCGCACCGAGCTGGCCGGCCTCCTCCACCCGCCGGTCGACGGGGAGCCCGTGGTGCTCACCACGGACCACATCGCGCTCGACGTCACGGTCACGTCGCTGGACCGGACGGACATCGCGTTCGCGGTCACCGTCGCGCCCCGGGACGGGCGGGCCACCACGGCCGTGGAGCTCGGCGCGCTGCGGCCGGGGCGGGCGACCTACGCCGCCGACCTGCCGTGCGCGGCCGGGTGCCGGCTCGTCGACCTCACGGTACGACTGCCTCCCTATCTGGGGCCGACGGTCGTGCTGGCCGTGCACAACCCGCCGTCGCCCCGCTGGCGGGTCGCGCCCGGCGCGTCGGCGGCGCCGGCCGACGGCGGCGGGGTCACGTTCACGCTCCCCGCGTCATCGCGCGCCGACGCCGGCATCCTGCGCACCGTCGACGCGCCCGAGGCGCTGCCGGTGCTGGCCACGGGCCCGCTGCCGCCGGAGGGCACGGTCGGCTCGTTCGGCGGCAAGTCGGTCCAGGCCCGCATCGTCGCCACCGCCGACCGGCTGCCGCGGCTCGGCACCACCGGCGCCCTGGTCGACCTCGACTACGCCGACCGGCTCGCCACCGACAGCGCCGCCGAGGACGCCGAGGTGTGGCTCACCGCCGACGCCCCGCCGTCGATCGTCGACGCGCTGGTGTCCCGCGGCCTCACCGTCGAGAGCCGGCACACGGTCGGCGACGCCCGCACCGCGCTCGCCGGCGAGGGCAGTGCCCAGGGCCTGCGGTTCTACCTGGTGGCGGGCGCGATCGCGGTCGCCCTCGCCGCGGCCGCCCTGATCGTCGGCACCATCGGCGGGAGCGCGGCCGACCTGCGGGCGCTGCGCGCGCAGGGGCTGCCGGCCCGCACCGCCCGGCTGGTCGAGCCGCTGGCCGCGCTGCGGCTGGTCCTCGCGGCCGGCGTCGCCGGGGCCGTGGCGGCCGTCGCCGCCTGGCTGGCCGCCGCCGGTTCGCTGCCCGGGCTGCGGTGGGCGGGCGTGCCACCGCTGGCCGAGCCGGCCGTGGCGTTCGGCTCGGCCCTGGTGCTGCTGGCCGTCGTGGCGGTGCTGTCGAGTCAGGCCCGTCTCAGGGTGACGTACGGGACGTCCTCGCCGTCCGGCAGGTAGCGGTCGACCTCGTCGACGTACCCGTGCGCCGCGGCGAACCGCAGACCGTCCACATTGGACGCCCACACGACCGTCTCGATCCGCTCGGCGGCGAGCGACCGCGCCTCGGCGAGGGCCATGGCGTGCAGCTGCCGGCCGATGCCCTGCCGGCGGTACTCCGGAAGCACCCGCACGATGACCGTGGCGGTCGTCCCCGGCCGGACCGTCGTGCAGCCCACGAGCGTGTCACCCCGGTACGCCACGTGGAGGCGGTTGCGGCCGATCCGCTCGCGGACCTCGTCGGCGCTCAGCGCGTCGGCCGGGATGATCACGTTGTGGACGTGCCGCCAGTCGTCGGCGGCCGGCCCGTCCGACACGGCCAGGATCCGCAGCTCGCTCATTCGTCCTCCGCTTCGCTCCGGCCGCCTGAGCTCCACCCTGAGCCCATGATGAGCGGCCTCCTCCGCTGCGCTCCGGAACCGCTCATGCGGGCAGCCAACCGGACTAGGGCTGGGCGGTCAACGGAGTTCCCTGGACCACCAGCACGTCCGTGGTGGCCTCGGCCAGGACCCGCTGGGTGCTGCTGTCGTCGAGCCACCGGGCGATCGGGCCGCTGGTGGACCGGCCGACCACGAGGACCTGCGCGCCGAGCCGCTCGGCCTCCCGGACCAGCAGGCGGCCCGTGGCGGCGTGGTCGGCGACGCTGCGCAGCACGTGACCCGACACCGCCGGCACGGCACCCGTCGCCGTGATCTCCGCGACGTGCCCGGCCACCACCCGGTTGGCCTCCTGGAGGGACTCCCGCTCCACGGCGTCGTCGCCGATGACGTCGACCTCGTACACGTGCAGCACCTCGATCGGCGCGTGCCGCCGGGCGGCGAGCTCGACGGCCTTCGCGGTGACCGCCGCGGCGGCGTCGGAGGCGTCGACCGCGACCAGGACCGGCCGCCGCCCGGCCGCGGCGGGCTCGGGCTCGGGCTCGGTGGTGATGAACCGGCGCCCCGCGGCGAGGACCACGATGGCCAGCAGCAGCGCGACGGCGCCGACGAAGAACGGCACGTGCATGTCGAAGTGGTCGGCGAGCTTGCCGGCGACGAACGGCGCGAGGCCGCCGCCGATGAACCGCACGAACCCGTACGACGCGGAGGCGACCGGCCGCTCGACCTTCGCGACCGTCATGACGGCCTGCGTGGTGAGCGTGTTGTTGATGCCGATGAACGCGCCGGAGACGATGGTCGCGACGATGACGGCGGTGGCGCTGCCGGTCCAGGCGCCGATGACGGCGAGCACGACGGCCAGGCCGGCCATGTTGACGTAGAGCGTCCGCACGGTGCCGAAGCGCTTCTCCAGCCGCGGCGCGACGGCGATGCTGAACAGCGCGACGAGCAGGCCCCAGCCGGCGAAGACCAGGCCGAGCCGGTGCTCGTCGAGGTGCATCGGGTAGGGCGCGTAGCCGAGCAGCGTGAAGAAGCCCCAGTTGTAGCAGACCGCGGCCAGGCTCATGATCAGCAGCCCGCGGTCCTTCAGCGCGACGATCGGCGCCTTCAGCGAGGTCTTGTGGTCGGGCTTCGGGGTCGCCGGGACGAGCACGAGCGTGAGCACGAGCGCGACGGCCATCAGCACGCTCACGCCGAAGAACGGTCCCCGCCAGCTGATCGCGCCGAGGTACCCGCCGAGCAGCGGACCGACCGCGATGCCGACCCCGAGCGCGGTCTCGTACAGGATGATGGCGCCCGCGATGCCGCCGCTGGCGCTGGCCACGATGATGGCGAGGCTGGTGGCGATGAACAGGGCGTTGCCGAGCCCCCAGCCGGCCCGGAAGCCCACGATGCCGCCGATGGATCCGGAGGTACCGGCGAGGCCGGCGAACACGACGATGAGGATCAGGCCGGCGACGAGCGTCCGCTTGGCGCCCAGCCGGCTGGACACCCAGTTCGTCACGAGCATGGCGACGGCGGTCACCAGCAGGTAGCTGGTGAACAGCAGCGACACCTGCGACGGCGAGGCGTCGAGCTGCTTGGACAGCGCCGGCAGGATCGGGTCGACGAGCCCGATGCCCATGAACGAGATGACGCACGCGAACGCTACCGTTCGGCCAAAGCATCACTTCCGGAACTCCCGAAGTGATGAACCCCAGGAAGCTGAAACCCTTACAGGGCAACGGTTTCAGGCCGTTGGTGGGTTGTCTGCCACGTAGGTGCCACGTCCCTGGTGGCCACGCACCCAACCTTCAGCCTTGAGCACCAACATGGCCGAATCGATGACTTGTCCGCTCACGCTGTACTGCTCAATCAGTAGGCGCCGAACTGGCAGTTTGCTGCCTGGTGTGTAGCGACCATCCCGGATGGCCTGACGGATGTCTTCCGCCACGCGCTGATAGTCAGGGACGAAACCACTCACAAGATCAGTGTTTCCCCACGTTTCTGGATCTTCCCAGGGAACCTGTACTTTCCATGGTTTCCATGGAAAGCTCGCCTTGGGTGTGGTGGTTCGTAGTCCAACGGGCCGGACATGAGGGCCACCACCCCCATCCAAAATCTTCGTTGTGGGAGGAACCATGGGCGAGGTGCGACACACCTACTCACGACCCACCTGGGTCTGCACGGTTGATGGTGAGCCATGGCCCTGTGAGGCACGTAAGGCGAAGTTCCGTACCGATTACGTCGGGGAACGCACCAGACTGCGCATGATGCTAGGAGCACATTTCTCTGACGCAATGGGCGATTTCGCGGATGCTGGCAAAACCAGTGACGATATCGAAGCATTGCGCAAACGGTTCTTCGATTGGGTGCCCACCGTGCCCCTGGTCGCGATGCACGTGCCCCCGGGCGAGCTGCAGCGCTACGTCAGCGGTTCCAGCTAGTCTCTACCGGTGCTATCGGCGTAGCATTGGCTTGGAGCACGCCATTGGGATATCCCTCCTTAGGCGACGAAAGACCCCCGGGAAAAGCCTCACGTCGGCTACTCCCCCCGGGGGTCTTTTGCTGTGTACGCTCAAGAGGACAGATCAAACTGAGTTGCCGCTCGGGTCGTTGCTGTCGAAGATTTCTCTTCGGTGTTTGATTCCTGTTACAGAGAAAAGCCCTAGGTCTCCGCCTGACCTAGGGCTTTTCTTTATGCTGCGACTCCCAATGCCGCAATTGCTTGCAGTCGGACCACACCGCCACCACTTACCCGGCGTGCCTCAAGTTCGGTCCGAAACCCCATACCCGCAAACGGTGCTTCGGCGAGTTGGGTTCCAGCGTGTTGGTAGGACTGTGCGTCAATGGCGTTTGTCCCAGAACCGTAGGAAATGGCTGGTGTAGTTGGATAACTGTTGTAACCGTCACGCAATCGCACTTCGGCTGTCGTACCGACATCCGTCTGGATTACGTAATGCACCATGATTGACGGATGGTAGGTTTGACCAAAGGCCGTCCACAGCGGGGCGAAACTGCCCGAGGTGGTCGTTGTTGTGGGAGTTGTGAGTAATGCTGATGCGGTGATGTTGTATGCCGCATATGGCGCTCCCAACCCCCACGGCTGGGCAATGTTGAAAATAATCGAGCCGTCAACGTCAGTAATGTTCAAAATGCCATCGTCGAGGAAACCACCAGGCTCGCCCGCACCAACTTCAATCATTGGTGCATCGGTATTCGCTTGGGGGTTGTATGCCGCAATTCCCCAAAGGTCGTCAGAACGCAACCGACCGATTCGGGCAACTACCGCATCATCAGTCGGGCGGCGAACTTCCATAGTTGCGCCAGACCGTACGGTAAACAAACCTTTGTCGACAGCGGTATCACTGGCGCGGTGACCGGACTCAAGGATATGCAGGCGACGGAGAATGTCAGCGATGATCTGAGCGCCGCTGGGATCTCCCGTGTGATATCGCGTCATTTTAGGCCGTCTTGTAACGCGCAGAAGGATCGTATTCGTATCCGACCGCTTCCATTTCCGCCGCCTTTGCACGTTGCCGTGCAGAACGCACCTTGAATCGATCACGTGTGGAGGGCACAGGGTCGACCGTAGCCGGTTGCACAGGTGCGAATTCCACCACTGCCCGCGAGGTGTTGTTCACAACCGCAACTTGCGCATCAAGAGGGAACCTTACTTCGGTACCATCACTCATCAAGCAAGTAACGATTCCGCGACCATTCTCTTTGATTGCTTGAATGACCAGCCGGCCGTCGATTTCATCGCCGCGCTGAATGTACTTTCCAGGAACAGTGTAAACACTCATCTTAGTACCCCTTCAGTGTGTTGTGCCGGTGTGTTTCATACGACTTCGGCCAACGGCGGGCTGCCTCTTCGGCCGCTTCTAGATAGGTCTTGGTTTCGTCCTGAAAGAGGACGAGTTGCACAAGCCGCGGGAACGGTAGCTCTTCCCGCAAAGTCTCAGTGAGCTTGTATAGCTCGGCTGCAATCTCGTCAAAGCTACGGGTTGTTCGCTGCGCCTGTGGACGCTCGGGAGGAAGCTCGGGCAGCGAAACGAGTGGAATCTCAGGGCCGAACATAAATTCCTCCTACATAAGTGTAGAAACTTCCCAACCCAATGCGGCGGCTTGCCGGATCGGGCTGATTTCCTGAGTGCTAATGTTCTGAGTGATGTAGAAGTTCTTAGTAATACTGCTTTGCTCGTCTATACCGTCTGCCAAATCTGATCCGAAGGTACCTGCGAAGTTTCCAGCCATCATGTTTGAGTTGAAATCCAGCAGTTTCATGCGATAGGCCATGCCGTCCGAAAGCATTTTCACGATTTGACCACCTGCGTAGTGGTTATTGAGAACCCGCAGTGGACCCTTTTTGACCGGAGATCCTGGCAGGAAGTCAGCAATGGTTTGGCCGATTTCCTCAGCAATGTTGCGCAGCGCTTGCAAGCGGGAGGTAAGGCCGTTGATGAGAGACGAAATGATGGCTTGACCACCTTCATAAGCGCGGGTTGCAGCATTCGCAATGGCTTGTCCGATGGTGATCGGCAGTGACGCCAAAGCCAACCCTGTCTTTATTGGCAGCGTTGCAATCTCAACAATGAAGTTGGCGACAGCTTGCCGAGCTTTTGCGAGCATGTCATTTCCGAGGGACACCAGGCGCTCACCAATAAGGCGCAGAAGCGCATCCATGATGACTTTGGCTTGTTCGGTCAGCCATGGCTTGATGTTGTTAGCCCAAATCTCTTTGATCTTTGCGAAGATCTCATCCCACAAGGCAGCGAGTTTTGTCTTGAAAGTTGCCCATGCTGCACTGAGTTTTGTGGCGGCATCCTTGGTTGCTTGTTCGTTTGTGCCATCGGTTAATGCTGTCGCGTACGCCGAAAGTGCGGTAAGTACGCCACCGAGTGAGGAAGTCACACCGGACCAGGCCGTAGCCATGTTCCCAATTGAGCCGACACCAGAGGTGATCGAATTCCACAGGGCGGAGAGCAACACGAGCACTTGTGAGAACACCACAATGCCGCGCGAGAGTACCCAAAAGAATTTCTCAATCCAGGTCGTGGCGATGCCAAAGGCATTACCGATGATGTTTCCCTTACCTGCCAGATACGCGGATGCCTCACCCACTGCCTCAAATATCCGGGGGAGATTGGCAGTGAGTTGATTGATAAACTCACCGATTCCGCCGCTCTTAAGCGCTTTGTCAATCTGGGTAATGAATCGGTACAGCCCTTCACCAATGGAAACCGTCAGGGTGGTGAAGTATTTCCCGACGCTATTGAAGACTGATCGCAGCGGGTTGATCAGCTTTTCTTTGAAGATGGCCTTAGCGACATCGAGACTGTCCAGAATTGGTTGGACCAACACCAATGATGCGTCGCCTACCGCGCGCTTCATTTGGTTGAAGGCATCCTTGACCGTGTCAATCAGGGATGGAACCTTGCGGTACTTGTTCAGTAGCTCATCGACAGCCGCAGCGTTGTAACCAAGTTCTTTCGAGTGCTTCTTGAGCCAATCGATGCTTTCGTTGTATCGCTTGGTCGCTTCCGCCACCGACATACCAGCGGCGATATTCGCGTCATACACATCTTTGTACGCTTGGACCTGGTCGAGAATGGCGTTGATGTGGTTACGCCCAGCCTCGGTATTCAGGTCAAGCGTGCGCTTTCCCTCTTTGAGCGCTTCTGAGAGTTTTGCAGCCGACTCCGCTAGCTTGAGCTGGGCGCGGTCCAACTTCATTGCTTCGTTGAATGCGTCCTCAAAGGATTTGCTCATGCTCAGCGCCATGAACACACCGATTGCGCCGAAACCGGCTATCAGTGAAGCGAGAGCAGCCGACCCAAGAATCGCTGCAACAAATCCCGCTACTGCCTCAAGGCCGATGACACCGAACAGTGCCACCAGTGGCTTTGACAGGAAGCTTGCGAATCCTCGGTAGATTTCCTGCGCAAGCCCTGCATTTGATTTCAACCAGCCGGTCAGAAATGCCTTACCGACTTCCGTCGAGACTTTCGCAATGCGACTCTTGTCGACATCAAAAAGCGTGCTGAAAAAGCCACCCTTGCGCCGCCGCGCTTCTTTCTCCGACTCGTCCGCCGCAATGGTTGCGGCAACACGAGCATTGCGTCGAATTTGGGCACGGTCGACATCACCGATAAGGGATACGACACCCCTTGCAATATTGATTGCCACGTGAACCTCTAACCGCCACTGATAAAACCATCGCCACCACTGACAAAACCATCCGCAACACCTGCGTTGATGCTCACAAAGACTGCGTCGAGTGCTTTGCGCATCGGGGCATACTCTCGGTTGCCAGGATGGTTAACCTTTTTGGCATAAGTACCGTTGAACTTGAGTGCCTTTTTCGGTTTGGCCTTGATGGTGTGCCGTTGGGTTCCGTATTCGAAGTGTCGCCAGTGGTCCGTTCCGATAAAGGTGTCGGGACCTTCGGCACGAACGGATTTCAGGAGGTCACCGGTAATGGTGTGTGCGGCGAGGTTTGCACGGGCCTGGTTGGCAATCTGTTCTGCAAGTTCTTCTAGTTTCTTGTCAAGCTCACGCTGTAGTTTGGTGTCCCAGCCCGGTTCCATTTGGAAGCTGCGCAACACGACGGTTCACCTCGCTTACAAAGATGTCCGCAAGTAGCTCTGCAAGCTCGGCAGTGTCGCTTTCTGAAAGCTCAGGTACCGGTTTTACTAAAGGTCGGCCGGCCGCTAGGGCTGCGTCGCTTTCTGCAACTCCCGAACCAACCATTTCACAGAAGCTCTCAAACGCTCGCTGAGGCAGTTTTTCGGGGAAGTTGTAGACCGTTCCGGACTCATCCCCGAACAGCTCGACACGCGGCAGTGGAGGGATCAGTTGTAGGACCAGGTGCACACGCCGAACGACTTCCCGAGGTACTACAGGCAGTTTGACGCGCTGGACACGTGCGATATCCCGGGAAGTCAGCGGCATGTTCTCTCATCCCAAACTTGCAAGTACAACTCGGCTAGATCATCGTGCGCGATGGTTACTTTTTGGAGGTATTCCAGCGCTTCGTTTGCCACGATTGCATCAGTCTTGTTTTCGGCAAGTTCGATGAGGCGGAGCATGAGATCGGGCAATGCTGCTTGCAGGATGCGTTGCTCTAGCTGTTCGGGAGTGTCATTTGGGTACGAATGACGCCAGATCATGGCCCTGCCGATAACCTCATCGACGTTTTCTGGTCCCATCTGGCACAGCACGCACATGATCCCGCCTAGTCTTGGAAGCGAGAGAACCTTGGGTAGAGCTAAGCCGTTGCATTGCCTTTGCACATGGGCATGAGGGAATGCCGACTTTCGGTTGGTAGTACAGGATGCCGCCGCAGACGACGCAGACGCACAGCGACGTGGTGTGGTGCTGGCACAAGCGAATCCGGTAATCCTCCACTGTGGAGCGTCCACAGTCGACAGTGTGGTTGTCCAGCGCGTACAAGTGCAACAAGTTCATGGCAACTCCCACCGATACGGCTTTGGAGCATCAGCCGGAAACAAGTGGTATCCCGCACATTCGTTGCAGTAGAACCGTTTCAGGGCTCCGTTGGAATGCAACAGGACATCATCGGCAATCTCGCGGTAGGGAAATGTCAGTTCTGGTCGGCAGTATTGCCGACTGGTCATGACGAATCGCTTACTCATGGCTCTACCTCGTACGTCATGACGAAAGCATCATCGACCGGACCATAGTTCGATGCGACGTACTCATCGAAATGACGCTTGACGGATTCGGCCGCTTCCACGTTCTTACCCTCGTGTGCAAAGAAGCTCGGCAGGAAGCGACCTAGGCCGTCTTCCTCAGCTTTGAGGAAGGCATACGCAAGGATCTCGTTCTTCCGATGAATGTCGATCTCTTCCTGTAGCTCAGCGATGAGCTTGTGAAAGTCAACAGTCATGACTCACCCTCCACCTCGATCACGATGACGGTGTGGTTTTCGTCTGCGCGGATTGTGGTTTCACCGTTCATCGCATTATTCAAAAGCTATGGCTTCAAAAGTGAATTCTGGAAGATCGTATAAAGAGATCAATTGACCGATGGAAGACTGAAATACAGCCGGAACCACTCGCGTGTGTTCGGGTGAGCCCTCATTCCAAGGTGCGTCTTCACTCGGCCTTGACCAACGCTGTTGCAGCAACCAGCCTTGAAGCAAGAAATGCTTGGTTTCAACACCAACCTTTCCGCGAATCCGACCCTTGCGCGCTGTCGGCTCAAAGCCGATGGTTACCCACTTGTATTCAGTCACGCCGCTTCTCCGTTCAATGCCTCAAGTTCAAGCGAATATGCCGCTACTTGTTGTTCTCGCTCGATTTCCCATGGCTCACGCTCAACACGTTCCGCTAGCGCCATAAGGACACGCTCGTAAACGATGGTTCCGCCGGATGCCTGAAGCTCTTGAGCCTTGTACAGTCCGTACAACTTCGCCTGGTGGTCCATCGCCTTGAGGACGGTTTGCGCCGCTGCACTGTTTCCGCCGGTAGCGCGTTCCCAATTTTCGTTAATAAGTTCTTGACACTTTTCAAATTGGATCTGTCGGTGTGTCTCTAGAGCCTGTTGTTTCGCAGGGATGATTTCCTTGTTGAGAATCTGTGAGATACGGGGCTGGGTCAGTCCAACAACCTGTGCAATCTCGCTCTGCGACTTGCCCTCAAGGGTCAGCCGCCAAATCTTTTCGTAAAGGTCGAGCTTCACTAGTTCTGTGGTTTTCACGATTCGGCCCACCGACGAACGATTTCCGCATCCTCTGGGTCTGGATTCCGACCAGCACGCATAGCATCACGAACACGCCGCAGTGCTTTTGCGTAATCCGAGTCAGGGTCCCAATCAATGGTGACTTCCCCGGCTGGTGTCTGCATGGTGTATCGGCCCTTAGGCAACGGCTTGCGGCTCATTCCTCGATCCATTCCTCAGCAACGGTGAAAACGTGGGGTTTAGCTGTGGTGTCGACCGACATCAGGTCACGTTCCCCAAGCGCATCGATTGCAGCGTCTAGAACGTCTTTTCCAAGTTTTGTCTCGTTGCGCAGTGCAACGATGCCCTTGTCATAGGTTCCACCGTGTGTCTTAACGAAGTCGAAGAGTTGACGCTCCACAGTGGAGGATGGGTTTTCTTGCAGCGTAAGGAGTCTGGTGAAGGGGTCATAGTGCAGTTTGGTTTTGTAGACTTCGACATCGCGACCTTTGGCAGCGAACGATCGCACCTTGGTCTTTTGCTTGACGTTGATGTACTTGCCGCCAGTCTCAGCGAGGGATTCGACTTCTTTCTCTTCTGAGGAAAGGCTCCAAATCGCATCGGCCCAACCCTCAACCGAGCTATCTCCGATTGAGTGCGCAGGATTCCAACCCGCGTGGTGAACCACAACGCTTTCTGAAACACCAGCCATCAACAACATTTCAGTGAAGCCGTACAGCAGTAGGCCCAAATCCTTGTCTTCACTCAAGCCCAGCGACTTAACAACAGGCTTCATACAGTCCCAAGTTAGGACCGTGACTCCCTCATCGTTAAGCCGTAGCGCCCATTCCTTGCGGCGAGCTGGATCACGCATGTCAAACAGGGAAGCTTGACCGCGCAGATTCCAGATACGAACCCGATCGGTGTTTTTGATGTCTAGGTCACGCAACCATTGAGTGTTCTTACGTTCTGACATTTCTAGGTTGATGACTCCGACATTGCCGGTCAGCTTCGCAACCTGGTACTTCCCAAGGAAAACTAGCTCGTCCACAAGCGCGCGAATCAAGTTGTTGAGGAAGGTGGTCTTTCCGGCTTTGGCTTGAGCAAAGAAGAATGCGTTGCCATCCTTGGGCAACAACTTTTCGATGAGATCTACGGCATCTTCGTAAGTGATGGTGAGTAGGTCAGTCAGCTTCATACCGGCTGGAATCGGTTGGGCAGCAACCTTTTCCGCGCGCAGTAAGCGGCGTGCTTCCTCATCAACCCTCAGGTATTCGAGGCGCTTTTTAACCTCAATGTCAAAAGGGTCGGCCGGCGGGGTCTTGAGCTTTTCATTCAGAATGAGCGCTGTACGGTCATTGTCTGAGATTCCGGGGCATTCCAGTGTGCAGGTCTTGCCCTCATGTGGATGCGCTAGGTCAAGGTGTTCAACGATGGAAGGGAACTGCCTATCAAACCAGTCCTGTCCCTTTTCCATGACAAGCCCAATCGACGGGTGATGTTTGGTTTTTAGGAGGGTAAGAGTCTGCGCCCTAGTGAGTCCCGTACGTCGGCAGACAAAGGCTGCCTCTTGCACCATGACGGAACGGTCGTATTCCTTGTTTGCTGCCTTTTGGTACTTGCCCTCATGCTGCGCAAGTACGTGGTTCACCAATCCCGGTAGAACATCGGGTAGAGGCTCGTTTTCTGCGAACACCAGCCGTGCGCCGCTACCAAGAGGCGTAGAAAGGTACGCACCGTCGAATCCGTTGATTGGCTCATTGCTCATCCGGAACCTCCACAATCGGAGGTGATCCCGGGTAGTTGTGATTGAGAGTGCCAGGAAGCCGCATCAGCTTGCCTAGGCCGCCATGAGTGTCACAACCCTGGTCCTTGTGCCTCGCAGCGATGTTTCGGGCGTACATGACAGCCTCAGAGGCTTCTACGGGCCGGTTGAGCACCCACCAGGCTTGATGCCGACCAGGGCTCGTACGGATGAGGTAGGTGGGTTTGGTGAACAGTTCCGCAGGATCGCAGTCGTCTAGGTCTGCCCATACAACAGTTGTCGGCAACGGCGCATCAACGCGAGTTTTGCCCGTGCCTGACAGGGTTGTGCAGACGTAGAGATTGTGTGTTTCCCGAAATCGTGAAATGTGATGGAGGATGTACTCCATTTGTTCGGGGTACCGGAACATGCTCTGCCGGTATGTGGTGCGGTCCTTGCCGACCATGCGCCCGAGGGTCATAAATCCAGTGGTGCGAAAGGTGGTCAGCAGGAATTCTCGGGTGATATCGTCAGTGGTGGTGGTTCGATCTGTATTTGGTGCCGGGGTGAGACTCATTGGGTCTCACCCTGCTTTCTTTGCTGCGACCGTATTTTCGGTCAAGTAGCGCATCACTTCGGACTCACGGATGCGTAGCGGTGCAAAGCGGCTGGTCCCCAACTTGATGTGTTCCAAATCGCCATCGCGCACACGTTCATACACAAACTTTTTCGACGTGCCGAGCATTTCGGCAACATCGTCGGGAGTCATGAGACGATCGATAGGCACAGAAAACCTCACAATTGAAGGCCCGAATCAGATTCCTTGTTGCCTGCTGTTTCAAGGTTTCTTTGTTTGATTCGAGTCTTCAGTTGTGAGGTTTTCGCAGTTATATCCACTGTTTAGTTGCTGCGATTTCGGCAAATCCATACGCGCGCCCAGTGGCTCCAAGTGCCTCCACCTGCCGCGTACACCACTACAGTACCGACCACAAGCGGCTGGTGCCATAGAGTGCGTACGACGATCTGTTATATGCTTACTCTTCGATACGTTAAGGGTGGGCTTGATGATCTTTCTGAGTAATCGACACTTGCTTGGTCAGTTGCTTGGAGGGCTTATCAAAACCCGGGGTTACCTTATCGATTACTCGATTACTCACGATTACTGAGGCTTGAGTAATCAGGTGTAGCCACTGATTACTGGGTTGGTTACGCCTATAGGGCGTAACCAGTAATCAGGCGGGTAAGCGGGGTAAGCGACTCGGGCGGGGCAGGGACCCGTTCGAAGAAATCGGCCGGAAATGACTGCCACCAAGTCACACAATTGTCAACTCACAGACCGTTACGATCTTCGATACGTGACACTGCGTGACATTTCGGGCCGTGCGCCGCTGCATCATGATCGCGTTCCACAGTGGACTCTCCCTTGTGGACGCCCTACACAAGCTCCTGACCTGCGGTTTTAGGCCCCTACAAGCACGGTAGGAATTTCAGGCCCTGGAATCCGTACTCGTCCCTACCCTCGGGCGTAACAATCCGTAGCGTTGCGCGGATATGCGATTTCTCACAGTCGCTCTAAGCGACCGAACCCAATTACCCATTGTCACAACAACCGCAGGCAGCTTGACATAATAGCTATTATCTGGCCTGGATCAAGGCTCTGACCTGCGCTTATGCGGATACACCCCATACACCCCTGCAAAGCTCCCAAGTACTGGGATTATGCATGGTTATACAGGTTTTATACAGGCCCGATTGTTACGCTGGGTGATGTCCGATAATAACTATATTGTGCCGGTTGACATGATCTTGGTTATTGGGCAGTGCGTGAATTGCAATAGAGGGAAAAATAGAGCGTCGGAATCCGTCATAGTCGTTCCTGCTCAAAATACTTCAGATACTTCGATTCTGTCGGTTCTGTCTTGCGTCCGCGCTGCACTTTTGCGTGTTCGGGATTCATGCCGAGATATTGCGCAAGTGCCAGCCGCACCACGTCTTGCTGTGAAATACCCATGTCTTCGGCACGCTCGGCCAGAAGGTAATCCGTGTCAGCACTGATGCTGAGGGAAATGTTGTAAGAAGCCATGCGCTCAATGATGCTGGAAATGCTGTCCCCTAAACCCCGGTAAATCACCCTGGTCTACAAGCTGTAACGGCCGGCTTCACTCTGCGTAGAACACGCTCAGGGCGTGTTCGTCAGCATCTCCACCTCCTCGACCAGGGCCAGGGGTGTACCGAGCTACCAACTAGAGATCAACAAGGCTCACAGGGCATCTGAGGGCACCGTTTGCCCGCCTGTGGACGGCCTGAGGGAAGGGTTGCAGAGTTGATCTTGAATTACTACCTCCGGGGAACGGGGGTAGGGATCTCGGCGCACGGCCGGTAGATAGTTGATCTTGAACAGTTATAGCGCTCTGGGCGCGGTAACCGACTCGCGTGGATCTTCTTTAAGGGTCTGTCCGACTCGCTGATGCGCAAGACCAGCTTGCCAAAGTTGATCTTCGGTTGGGTGCGCTGTCGTGTCGGACCCGACATCACTGCGCACCTGCGTTTCGCCTATGTTGAGCTTTTCTCCGATTTTTCGATTTGACCAACCTGCCTCTTTCAAGAGCAATGTTTGTGCCAATCTTCGAAGATTGACAGGAATAGAAGAAGAAACTTTGTCGGTGCCGACAAAGTAAAAGGGCCAGAATCCGGAGATCCTGGCCCTTGCCTTTAATATAATTCGAGTTATAACACCGTTCAGACTTCTAGCCCTTGCTTATCACCCTATTCAAATAGGGACACCGTTCAGACTTCTGGTCCAATTCATTAGATGAATTCCGTCAGTTCTACATCTGCCACGGTTACCCGATCTTCCGCCGCAATGCGAATGCTGCCAGTCTTGCCAACTTTGCGAACCCTTACGGTCACGTAGCTTTCCGCAACTTTGCGCTTCTGCTCAGGCGTCATGTCATCAAACTCCGCACCTGACCAACGCAGCAACGTTACGGTTTTCTTGACCAGCTTTGCCGATGCTCGTTCTTTGGCTTCGGTCAGCTTGCGCTCAATGTCGGCCGCAACTTCGCCACCAAACGCAATGCTGTACGTGCCATCAACGATGGCTTGTTTGACGTCTAAGAGCCGGCTCTCAAGGGTTTTCACGGTTTCGTCTTCCAAAATAGGTACTCGAATACCAATTTCATCCTTTTCAACTGTGCGTACCGACAGCATGCGTTCCTTCACCTGGTCAGCCACATACGCTTCTAGGTCGTCCGCACGAATCGAGACACAGTAACCCGACCCAAAGCACCGGTAGTGCGTAACACCTCGGGTCCGGCCCACACGCAGCAATGAGGAACACTCGTCACATTGGGCAACACCTGACAGCCAATACTTGAAACTGCCATCGTGGTTCACTTTGCGGTTTGGGTCAGCGAGTATCGCAGCGACGGTCACGAAGGTTGCTCGGTCGATGATGGGTGGCCAAATGCCTTTGGCGACAAATTTGCCTTGAAACCATCGCTCACCCAGGTACGTCGGATTCAATAACATTCTTCTTAAAGTCGTATGGGACCAGGCTGCGCCACCTTTCGTGCCGATCTTTTCCTTATGAAGCTCTAGAGCAATGCTGCGCAGTGACTTACCTTCGGAGAACTCTTTGAAGATGCGCCGGACAATGACTGCCTCAGGCTCGTTTATCCACTGCGTGATTTCCTTGCCTTTGCGGCTGCGCTCGTAACCAAAGACCAACTTTCCTGGTGGTCGACCAGCAGCAGCCTTCATACGTACGCCACGTTTGGTGTTGTCTGAGCGAATGTCAGACTCATATGCGTTGTGCAGGCCATCTGAGGCCATGTCCCGAAACGCTTTGGCGCTACCCAGGTCGATGGTTTCTTTGTCTTTGGTGATGCGCAGCTTGACACCTTTGGTTCTGCACAGCTTGAGGAAGACCACCCAGTCTTCAAGTTCACGGGAACCGCGCGAAGATTCCCAGAAGCACACGACATCTACGGCGCCGTTGCGGACCAGGTCCAGCAACTGCAACCAGTCATCGCGTTGTTTTTTACCGAATCTGGAGGCTGAGACAAGGTCACTGAGAATGGCAACAATCTGCCAACCTTGCTCGGTTACGTCGGTTGTTTGTTCAGTGATTTGGTCTTCTACCGAAGATTCGTCGCCTTTTGATTGGCGTCCGTAGAGAACAGTGCGCATGCACTGATGCTATCCAGGAACGCAAGCGAACGCCACGGCCCACACGGCCCGCGGCTGCCTGAAGGCTCCCATGGCACTGGTATATCACTAACTTATATAGCTTGCTTATGCTTCTGCCGTGTGATGCTGAGCGCATGACCGGTCCGGAGCGAAGCGGAGGGACCGGTCATCATGGGCTCAGCTTCAAAGGCATGCGGCCGGAGCGAAGCGGAGGATGCATGACCGAACTGCGGGTGTTGCGTGGCGGTGGGCGGGGTCCCACGGTGGTGTTGCTGCACGGGCTCGGCGCGACCGCCGACGTGTGGGACGGGGTGGGGCAGGCGCTGGCGGGTGTCTCCTGGGTGGCGCCCGACCTTCCGGGCCACGGCGGGTCAGCGCACCTGGACGGGTACACGTTCGCGGCGGTGGCGGCCGCCGTCGCGCCGCTCGTGGACCCGGCCGGGACGGTGGTCGTCGGCCACTCCTTCGGCGGCGTGGTCGGCCTGCACCTGGCCGGCGTGCCCGGCGTCCGGGCCGTGGTGGGCGTCGGGATCAAGGTGTCGTGGACGCCGGCCGAGCTGGCGAAGGCGGCGGACCTGGCCGCGCGGCCCGCATCGATCTTCGCCGCGCGGGACGAGGCCGAGCGGCGGCACCTGCGCATCGCCGGGCTCGACGGTCTCGCGGCCGCACCCGACGCGGCCGTCCGCGCGGTACCCGGCGGGTGGGGCCTGGCCTTCGACCAGCGGGCGTTCGGCGTGGGGGAGCCGGGGGTCGCGGCCCTGCTCGCCGCCGCCCCCGTGCCCGTGCTGCTGGCCCGCGGCGAGCACGACCAGCTGGTGTCGTCCGCCGACCTCGACGCCCTGGTCCCGGAGTTCGTGGTCCTGCCGGGACTGGGACATAACGCCCACGTCGAGAATCCCGCCGCACTCGTGAACCAGCTACCCCCGCTGCGCGTGCTGCTGGAATGACGGGCTGCGGCGCCGCGCCGTGCGCAGCTTCGCCGAGGGGGTGGGGGACCAGGGCGGCGGTCGGCACACGACCGCCGCCCTGCTGGCGCCGGCTGCGGGATGACCCGCGCGAGGCTCGTGGCGCGGGGGCGATGCCGACCCGGCGAACGTCGGTGGACACCTCGCTAGCGGCGGACGTCGGCCGGGCCCTCGGCCATCGGGAGGCCCGCGGCCAGCCAGGCCTCGACGCCGCCCACCAGGTCCGTCGCGCGGTGCAGGCCCACCGCGCGCAGGCTCGCCGCGGCCAGGCTGGAGCTGTACCCCTGACGGCACACCACGATGACCAGGCGGTCGTAGTCGGTCGCCTCCGGGATGCGGTCCGGGGACGCCGGGTCGAGGCGCCACTCCAGGACCGTGCGGTCGATGACCAGGGCGCCGGGCAGCTCGCCCTGCTCCCGGCGCTGTGTCTCGGTCCGGGTGTCGACAAGGAGAGCCCCGGCGGCTGCGGCGGCCCGGGTCTCGTGCGGGCCGAGGCGCTGCATGCCCTCGCGGGCCCGGGCCAGCAGGGCGTCCACGCCGATGGTCAGTTCAACGGTCATCAGCCGATCATCGTTGCTCGATACAGGGTGACGGTCACAGGGTGACGCGGAACGTCGAGCCGACTCCCACCTCGCTGGCCACGGAGATCTCGCCGCCGTGGTCGCGGGCGATCTGGCGGGCGATCGTCAGGCCCAGGCCGCTGCCGCCCGTCGCGCGGTCGCGGGCCGGGTCGGCGCGCCAGAAGCGGTGGAAGACGAACGGCAGGTCGGCGGTCGCGATACCGCAGCCGGTGTCCTCGACCTCCAGGACCGGGCGGCCGTTCGCCACGTACGCCCGCAGGATCACCGAGCCGCCCGCGTCCGTGTACCGCAGCGCGTTGGTGACCAGGTTGCCGAGGAGCTGGCGGAGGCGGTCGTGGTCGCCGTGGAACGGCAGGGGGCCGGCGACCTCCGCGCGCAGCCGCACGCCGGTCGCCTCCGCCACCGCCAGGTGCGCCACGCGGGCCGTCTCGACCAGCTCGGCCAGGTCGAAGTCGACCCGGCGGTACGTCAGGTGGCCGGCCTCGGCCAGCGTCAGGTCCTGCAGGTCGTCGAGGATGCGCCGCTGGAGCTGGGCCTCGTCGTGCAGGGAGGCGAACAGCTCGCGCGACGGCGGGACCACGCCGTCCTGGAGCGCCTCCAGGTAGCCCAGCAGGTTGGACAGCGGGGTCCGCAGCTCGTGCGCGACGCTGGCGACCAGGCGGCGCTGGGCCTGCTCGGAGGCCTCGATGGCCTGGGCCATCCGGTTGAACGACGTCGAGAGCTGGCCCAGTTCGCCGCCGCCGACCAGCGGTACCCGGGTGTCGAGGTGGCCGTCGGCGAGGCGGCGCGACGCCGCGGTCAGCGAGCGCACCGGACGGCTGACGTGCCGGGCGACCATGGCCGTGCCGGCCAGCGCGAGGACCAGGACGCTGCCGGCCGCGACGGCCATCGGGCCGCCGACCAGCTTGGCCGGGTCGTCGTCGACGGCGCCGAGGAACAGCTGCAGCGGCTCGGGCGCGAACGCCGACACCCGCTCGCCGAACACCCGGACCAGGCAGGGGTTCGGCACCTTCTCGGAGCGGCAGACCTCGACGGCGGCCACGTCGCCGCCCTCGTCGTCGACCAGCTCCGGCTTGATCGTCTGGGCGCAGTCCGATGTGTCCGTCGCGGCGGCGGGGACCGGGATCCCGAACTTGTCCGGGGTCACGGCCGGCGGCTCGATCCCGCGGTCGGTGAGGCAGCGGGCGAGCAGCTGCGCCTGGCGGAACCCGCGGATCCCGCTGAGCGTGATCGCCTCGGCCTTCGTGAGGCCCCGCACCTTGACGTCCTGGACGGCCTTGAGGTCCTGCGGCCAGGGTTGCTCGTCCAGGTTGTCCGGCAGGGTCAGCGTCGGGCGCGGGTCGATGAGCGTCGGCGGGCTGACGACCGGGCGGGCCGCACGCTTGGCCAGGTGGTCGCTGTCGACCGTGACCTGCCCGTACAGGTTCACGAGCCGGATCCGCTGGTGGTTGGCCTCGGACAGCTCCTGCACCTTGAAGGAGACACCCGCCCAGGTGCCGTGCCGGCGCGCGTACGACCGCACGATGTCGGCGGTGTCGACGACGTGCTGGGTGGCCTTCTCCTGCGACTCGTCGATCTGGCGGGTGGCCAGCTTGAACGTCAGCCAGGCGGTGGCCCCGACCGCGATCACCGCCACCAGCAGGACCAGCCCGAACACCCGGGCCCGGAAACTCATGCACCCTCCGCTTCGCTCCGGGCGCACGAGCCACAGCTGAGCCGATGATGAGCGGCCCCTCCGCTCCGCTCCGGACCGCTCATGAGGTCTGGTCGGCGAGGCGGTAGCCCCGGCCGTAGACGGTCTGGACGTACCGTGGCTCCATCGGCTCCGCCTCGATCTTGCGGCGCAGGTTCACCACGTGTGCGTCGACCGTTCGCTCCGACACGTCACGCTCGAACCCGAACACCCGGTTGATGATCTCGCCGCGGGTGAACACCCGGCCGGGCTCGCCCGCGAGCAGCTCCAGGATGCCGAACTCCTTGGCCGTGAGCACCACCGCCGCGTCGCCGACCCGCACCTCGAACCGGCCGGCGTCGACGGTCAGGTTGCCGACCTGCAGCACCCGCTGGTGGCCCGGGCTGCCGATCCCGGCCCGGCGCAGCAGTGCCCGCACCCGGGCGGTGAGTTCCCGCGGGCTGACCGGCTTCGTCATGTAGTCGTCGGCGCCCAGGTCGAGGCCGAGCAGCAGGTCGTCCTCGGTGGAGCGGGCCGTGACCAGCAGGATCGCCACGGTGGACTCGGCCCGGAGGATCCGGCACACGTCGAGGCCGTCGACCAGCGGCATCATGACGTCGAGGACCAGCAGGTCGGGCTTGCGCGAGCGGCACTGCTCCAGCGCCGCTCGACCGTTGTTGACGGTGAGCACGCTGTGCCCGTCGCGTTCGAGGTACAGCCGGATCAGTTCGGCCTGCTTCGGGTCGTCCTCCGCGACCAGGATTCGTGCGCTCATCCGGGCCATTGTCCCGCGCCGAATGTGAAGAACCTGCGAAACCGGGGTCGGGTTTTGATCCCGGCCACACTTCTTCATCAGTTCCCAACGCCCGGATCCGCACACTCGCCGCCATGTGTGGACTTCTGGTGTTCGTGAGTGCCACCGGTACCGTCGACGTGCCGGGCTTCGCCGAGGCGCTGGACCGCCTGCGGCACCGCGGCCCCGACGAGACCGGGGTGGCGCTGGACGCCGGCGTCGCGTTCGGTTTCCAGCGCCTCGCGATCGTCGACGTGGCGCACAGCCGCCAGCCGATGCGCTACGCCGGCTGGACCGTCGTCTTCAACGGCGAGATCTACAACTACCGGCAGCTGCGCGCGCAGCTCATGCAGGAGCACGGGGCCGTCTTCGCCACCGAGGGGGAGGCGGAGGTGCTGGCCGCGGCGTTCCACCACTGGGGGCCGTCGGCGGTGCGCCGGCTGCGGGGGATGTTCGCGATCGCGGCCTGGGACCGGGACACCAGCACGCTCCACGCGATGCGGGACCCGTTCGGGATCAAGCCGTTGTACCTCATGCAGACCGCGTCCGGCCTGTTCCTCGCCAGCGAGAAGAAGGCCCTCCTGCCGTACGCGGGCGGCGACGTCGACGCCGACGCCCTGGCCAACTACCTGACGTTCCAGTACGTGCCGGAGCCGGCGACCCTGCACACCGCCGTGCGCCGCCTGCCGGCCGGCCACACGCTCACCTACCGCGCCGGCGAGGAGCCGCGCATCGAGCGGTACTTCCGGCACTCCCTGCGCCCCGCGACGCTCCCGGCGGACGTGGCGGTCGCCGCCGTGCGCGACGCGCTGCGCGACAGCGTCCACGCCCATCTCCAGTCCGAGGTGCCGCTGGGCGCGTTCCTGTCCAGCGGCGTCGACTCGACCGCGGTCGTCGCCCTGGCCAAGGAGCGGCACCCGAACATCCACACGTACACGGTCGGCTTCGACGACGCCCGCTACTCGGAGATCGAGGCCGCCGCGGAGACGGCCGCGGCGCTCGGCGTGGGCATCACCGCGACGGTCGTGCGCGACGAGGACGTCATCAGCGCGCTGCCGCAGATCGTCTGGCACCTCGACGACCCGGTCGCCGACCCGGCGATCGTGCCGCTGTGGTTCCTGGCCCGGCGCGCCGCGCAGGACGTGACCGTCGTGCTGTCCGGCGAGGGCGCCGACGAGCTGTTCGCCGGCTACGAGATCTACCGCGAGCCGGGCGCCCTGGCCACCGTGGCGGGCCTGCCCGACCCGGTGCGGCGCGGGCTGCGCGCCCTGTCGGCGGCGCTGCCCGAGGGCGTGCGCGGCAAGAGCTTCCTCGACCGGGCGACGACCCCGATGGAGGCGCGGTACTACGGCAACGCCCGCATCTTCGGCCCGGCCGAGAAGGCGCGGCTCATGCGGATGCCGGGGGCCGCGCACACCGCGGTCACGGCGCCGCTGTACCGCGAGGCGGCCGACCTCGACGACGTGGCCACGATGCAGTACGTCGACCTGCACACCTGGCTGCCCGGCGACATCCTGACGAAGGCCGACCGGATGACGATGGCCCACTCGCTGGAGCTGCGGGTGCCGTTCCTCGACCGGGCCGTGTACGCGGCCGCGGCCGCCCTGCCGACGTCGCTCAAGCTGGGCCGCACGACGAAGCTGGCGCTGCGCGAGGCGGTCCGCGGCATCGTCCCCGACGCCGTGGTCGACCGGCGCAAGCTGGGCTTCCCGACCCCGACGCGGGTGTGGCTCCGCGGCGTCGTGGGCGAGTGGGCGGCGGAGGTCTTCGCCACGACGGACGTCGACGACCTGCTGGACATGAAGTACGTCCAGTCCCTGCTCACGGCCCACCGCCGCGGAGCCCACGACCACTCGCGCAAGCTCTGGACGGTGCTGATGTTCTGTCTGTGGTGGAACCGGCGCACCGCACCACCGGTGGACGCCGGCGCAGGCGTCCGGCCGGCGCGACGCGGCGAGCTCGGCCTCCAGGTCGGCGATCCGCTGTAGCGGTACCGAGCCTCTACAGTGGGCATCATGACGGGGATCGATGACGACTGCGTGCAGTTGCGGCGCGAGATTCAGCGGACGCCCGAGCTTGCCGGACAGGAGCGGCGCACCGCCGGGCTCGTGGCCGGGCAGCTGCGCGCGGCCGGGCTCGACGTCACCACCGGGGTCGGCGGGCACGGGATCGTCGCCGTCGTCGACGGCGGTGACGGGCCGGTCATCGGGTACCGGGCCGACCTCGACGCCGTGCCCGATGAGCAGGGCGGGGCGGCGCACATCTGCGGGCACGACGTCCACACCGCGGTCGGGGTCGGCATCGCGCGGACGCTGGCGCAGGCGGCCGACGTCCGGGGGAAGGTCGTCTTCTACTTCCAGCCCGCCGAGGAGAGCCTCGAAGGGGCCCGGGCGATGATCGCCGACGGGGCGCTCGACCGGCTCGTGCCCGACGAGGTCTACGCCCTGCACTGCGCGCCGCTGCCGGCCGGGACGTTCGGGACCATGCCCGGCACCGGGCTGCCGGGGCTCGACACCGGGACCGTCGTCACCGGCGAGCCCGAGCGGGTGGCGGCGGCCGTCGAGGCGCTGTCCACGGTCGCCTACCCGCAGACGCCGGAGGAGTACGAGCGGATCGTCGCCGCGCTCCTGACGCCGGGCGGGCCGCTCGAGACGTTCGTCGTCGCCCACGCGCAGGCCGAGGACGCGGGGCGGGTGCGGGTCTGGGTGCGGGCCTGGCCGCCGGAGCGGTACACCGAGGTGCGGGAGCGGATCCGCGCCCTCGGCGGCGCGGCCGACTTCCCCGCGCCGCCGTTCCCGGCGATGGTCTGCGACCCCGGCCTGAGCCGGGCCGCCGTGCCGTACCTCGGCCAGGTCATGGAGTCGCACGCGATGTTCCCGTTCAACGGCGAGGACTTCGCGCTGTTCCTGGAGCGGGTGCCCGGGGCCATGTTCTACCTCGGTGTCGGCCCCGAGGGCATCCCGCACCACCCCGGGTTCACCCCGGACGAGTCGGCGATCGGCACGGGCGTCGCGGCGATGACCCGGCTGCTGCGCGCCCGCCAGCAGACCTAGTGCTCTGACCGCGAAGGTTCGCCGGGTTGGCCGCTCCAGCCGATCACGCAAACCGCGCTGAACCTGGCCAGCTCCCGAGCCCTGCGAAACTCGCTTGACCCGGCCAAGGGCCAACGTTGCACTGTGGGCCGGACACCACCAGTCGTGGTGCCCGAATCCCAGGGGGAGGCAGCAGCAACAATGGACATCCGTCCCACGACCGACCAGGACCTCGACGTCTTCGTCAACACACTCCATGCTGCGTTCGGGCTCCACCCGGATACCCCGAACGAGGATGGCAGCGGCGTCTGGTGGTCGGCGTTCGAGATGGACCGCGGGCTGCTGGCCGTGACCGCGGACGGGCGGCCCGTCGGGACCGCCGCCGCATACTCATTCGAACTTACCCTGCCCGGCGGAATCCTCGCCCCGGCCGCCGGAATCAGCGCCGTCGGCGTCCTGCCCTCGCACCGACGCCAGGGCGTGCTCACCGCGATGATGCGGCACCAGCTCACCGAACTGCAGGCACGCGGGGAGTTCCTCGCCGTCCTGCTGGCCTCCGAGGCCCCGATCTACGGCAGGTTCGGCTACGGACCGGCGACCTACACGGGACGGATCACGGTGGCGCGCCACCAGGGCGCCCTCGCCGCACTGCGGGCGCGCGGACGGGCAGACGCCCCGGCGGCCGACTCGGTTGCCGGCTCGAACAGCAGCTCGGTCGAGGTGATGCGGCGTGCCGAGTGTGGCGAGATCCTTGAAGAGGTCTACGACCGGTACCGCCGTGCACAGCCTGGCGCACTGTCCCGGCCGCACCGCTGGTGGGCCCTGGGCGCGGGGCAGCCCCCGATCGCTCAGGCGCCGCGCTACGTCGCCGTCCACCGCGACGTAGCCGGCGTCCCGGACGGGTACGCCAGCTACTCGCTCAGCGACGGCACGTTGACGGTCGACGAGACCATCGCCACCGACGACGCCGTCTCCACCGCCCTGATCGGGTTCCTGCTCAGCCACGACCTCGTCACCCAGGTCGCGTTCAAGCACCTCCCGCCCGGGCACCCGCTGCGCTGGCAGCTGGCGGATTTCCGTGCCGCCCAGGTGAGCAGCGATTCCGACTGGCTCTGGGTGCGGCTCCTGGACGTACCGCAGGCGTTGACCGCACGCGGCTGGTTCACGGACGGCGAACTCGTCCTCGACGTCGACGACCCGTTCCTCGGCGAGCACCACCGCTACCTGCTGACCGTCCGGGACGGCAAGGCCGACTGCGTTGCCACGGATCGGGACCCCGACCTCTCCCTGGACGTGAGCGACCTCGGCTCGATCTACCTCGGCGGCACTGCGCCCAGCACGCTCGTCCGTGCCGGACATGTCCGCGCCCACCGCCCGGACGCGGCCACCCTCGCCGACATCCTCTTCCACGCCGAGCGGCACCCGCACTGCCTGCACTGGTTCTGACCCCACGCCTGCCCCCACCTGCCGGCGCGCAGGCTCGGCCGATGCCGCCCGGCCGTCACAACGCGGTGAACCTGTCCGGCCACGGCACCTAGAACCGCTTGGCGGCCTCCACCGCGTCGGCGATCGCGCGGTCGCGCTTGGCGTCGACGTCGGTCGTGGCCAGGTTGGGGCGGAACGTCACGGGCGTGATGTCGTCGATGCCGGCCCAGCGCAGCCAGGTGTCGAGGTACGGGAGCTGGAGGTCGGCACCGAACGACGGACCGCGACCCTCGCCGTAGACCGCGCTGGTGTAGATCACCGCGGCCTTGCGGCCGGTCACCAGGCCCGAGTAGCCCGCGTCCGGGTCGAAGCCGAAGACCATGCCCGGCTGGCTGACCACGTCGATGAACTGCTTGAGGATGTACGGCACGCCGGCGTTCCACATGGGCACCGAGAACAGGTACTTGTCCGCCGCGGCGAACCGCTCGAAGGTCTCCCGCGCCGCCGTCCAGGCCGCGGCGCCCGCGCCGCTCGGGGTCCTCCCGGCGAACACGTCCATCTTGGCGGCCGCGGCCGGCGGGCCGAAGGCCGGCAGCGAGCCGTCCCACAGGTCCCACTCGACGACCGTGTCCTCCGGGTGCAGCTCGCGGTAGGCGGCCAGGAAATGTCCGGCGAGGGCGAGCGACTCGGAGCGCTCGCCGCGCGGCGAGGCGGAGATGTGCAGCAGCGTGGTCATGGTTCCTCGTTCCGTCGAAGCAGTGGATGCGTGCGCACGCACATAGTGCGCCAGATACGTGCGTGCGCACAAGACTGCTACGGTGTGACGGTGGACAACACGGCCGCCTGGGCGGGACTGCTGCGGGTGCACGCCGCGCTCGTGCCGCTGCTCGACCAGGAGCTCCAGGCCGCGCACGGGCTACCCCTGACGTGGTACGACGTGCTGCTGGAGCTCAACGCCGCGCCCGGGAGGCGGCTCACCATGACCGACCTCGGCGTGGCCGCGGTCGTGAGCCGCAGCCGGGTCAGCCGCGTCGTCGACGAGCTCGTGCGGGCCGGCCTGGTCGAGCGCGAGCCCAACCCGGACGACAAGCGCTCGGCGTTCGCGAAGCTGACGGCCGAGGGCCGGGCCCGGCTCAAGGCGGCCGCGCCCACCTACGTGGCCGGCATCGAGCGCCACTTCACCGGCCGGATGACCGCCGCCGAGGCGGCGACGGTGGCGACCGCGCTGGGCAAGGTCCTGCGCGCGCACGACGCGGCGGGCGTCCACATCGTGCGGTGAACCTGTAGGGTCCGGGATCATGATGCGCGCTCTGCCGCCCCTCCTCGTGATCGCGGGGCCGGCCGGCTCCGGCAAGAGCAGCATCGCCGCCTCGGTGGCCAGTCCGCTCGGTGCCGCGGTGGTCGGTCTCGACGACGGAGGCTTCGCCGACCAGCACGGGGTCGACCTGATCGCGCTGCAGCACCGGCTCGACGAGGTACAGGACGCGCCGATGCTCGTCGTGGAGGGCGTGTTCGCGATGGCGCTGCTGCCGATCCGGTGGGCGGCCCGGTGGACGGTCTACGTGGACACGCCGCCCGACATCGCGATCGCGCGGCGGGCGCTGGAGGCCGAGGATCCGCGCTCCGTGCTGCGGGGATACCTCGAGTACGGCCGGGACGGGTTCGCCCGCTTCGTCGCCAACGGCCGGCAGCTGGCCGACCTGGTCGTCGACGGCACCCAGCCGGTGGATGCCGTCGCCGACCGGATCGTTCAGTTCGTCACGGCAGCATCGCCGGGTCGGCCGCCAGCGCCGCGACCTGGTCGCGAGTGAGGAACGGGGCGGCCAGCGCCGGCTTGGGCGTCTTGCTGTCCGGCTTGCGGGTGGCCTTCGCGTCCGGCGGCAGGTCGGTGTCCCCGTTGTACACCTGGACCTTCTGCTCGGCGATGACCTCGAACCAGCCGCCGCGCAGGTAGCGGCGGGCCACGGTGACCGGGCGGCCGTCCTCGTCGCGCTGCGTCGTGATCCGCACCGGCACCCCGCCGATGGTCTGGACGACGCAGTCCTCGCCGTCCAGCGGCTGCAGGGCCGGGGGAGCGCACAGGTCGCCGGTCGGCGCGGGGTTGCCGTCGTTGGCGAGGTACGCCCACAGCTTGCCCTCGCCGGTGCCGTCGCTGACCAGGGCGCTCACCGTCATCGCGATGAGGACGCTCCCGCCGGCGGGGACGCCGTCGAGGCGGATCGGGTACCGGGTCGTGTCCGTGGCGAAGGGGTACTGCGTGCGGGCGGTGTACCCGGCGGGGAGGGCGGCGACGAGCCGCTCGTAGACCTTACGGTCGTCGGTGGCGGCGGCCTGCGCCGGCGGTGTCTCGGCCGTCGTCGCGGACGGTGCGGCCGACGGTACCGCCGACGCCGCCGGCGGCACCTGGCCGGCCACGATGGCCGGGCCGCCGAACGCGACCGGGGTGACCACGGCGGCCAGCGCGGCCACGCCGGCGAGGCCCGCCGTCGCCCGCACCCGGGAGCGGCGAGCCGTGTCCCGGCGGGCGATCGCAAGCGCGGTGGACGCGTCACGCAGCGGGGGAGCGGGTGCGTCGAGGCTGACCTCGCACAGGTACTTCACGTCATTCACGGCTGTCCTCCGGACGTCTTGAGGTCATGGAGGGCCCCGCCGAGCGCGCTGCGCAGGTCGTCGAGGCCGCGGGAGGTCTGGCTCTTCACGGTGCCGGTGCTGCAACCGAGGATCTCGGCCACCTGCTCCACCGACAGGTCCGCCCAGAAGCGCAGGACGAGCACCGCCCGGCGCCGTTTCGGCACGCGCAGCAGCGCGGTCTTGAGCACCTGACGGTTCTCGAGATGCCGGTCGTCGACCGCCACCGCTTCGAACTCGGCGGAGCCGGGCAGCGTCGGCTGCTCACGCCGCCACGGCCGCCGGCGCTCGTCGAGGAACACGCGGAGCAGGACGCGGCGGGCATATTGGTCGAGGACGTCGTGGCGGTCGATCCGCCCCCACGCCCGGTACAGGTTGGTGAACGCCGTCTGCGTGAGGTCCTCGGCGAGGTGCCAGTCGCCGCACAGCAGATAGGCGGTGTTGCGCAGATGGCCCGCACGGGCGGCGTAGTACGCGACGAAGTCCTCGTCGTGCCCGCGCCGGCCGCCGCGCCGTAGGAATCCCATCATCGTGGTTAGACACGGAGCGCGGGCGCCGGGCGGTTGCCTACTGCTGGGATATCGCGGCGAGGGCGCGCAGGCCGGCCACGACCTCCTCGGCGCGCGGCGCGTGCTGCGGGTCGAGGATCCACTGCACCATGACGCCGGAGATCAGGGCCAGCTGGATCGCGCCCACGGTGCGGATGCTCTCCTCGGTGACCTCGTCGACGAGCCCCGCCGTGTATGAGCGCAGCCCCGCCCATTGGCCGGCGGCGAGCTGCGCGCGCAGCTCCGGCGAGCGCTCGGCCTGCAGGAACGCCTCGATGGTGGCGACCCACAACGCGCGGTGGGTGGTGAACGAGCCGATGATCTGCCGCCACTCGGTGACGTAGTCGCCGGAGCCGAGCAGCCGCTCCATCTCGGCACCCCAGTCCTGGAGCGCGTCGAACATCGCGGCGGTGAGCAGGGCCTCACGGGAGCCGTAGTGGTAGCCGATCGCGGCCATGCTCACGCCGGCGGCCGAGGCGATGTCCCGGACCGTCGTCTGCGCGTAGCCCTTCTCCAGCAGGCAGCGCTTCGCGCCGGCCAGCAGGTCCTCCCGGTTGCCCATGGCGGACACTCTAGCAGGGCGTCCGCCTTATTCGGGCGATCGCATTGCGCGTTTGCCCAAATCTCGGCTACCGTCGATGCATGACCCAGCAGCTGGCCGACCGGCCCACCCTCACGCGCCGCCTGCTCGACGTCGACGCCCTGCGGGGCTTCGCGCTGTTCGGCATCCTGATCGTCAACATCTGGTACTTCGCGTCCGGCTACGCGTTCCACCGGGTGCCCGACCCGGCGTACGGCAGCACGGTGCACACGGTCGTGGCGTTCGTCTTCGAGATGAAGTTCTACCTGCTGTTCTCGTTCCTCTTCGGGTACAGCTTCACGCTCCAGATCGACGCCGCGGACCGGGCCGGCGCCGCCTTCCGCCCGCGCTTCCTGCGCCGCGTCGCCGGCCTGTTCGCGCTCGGCGCCCTCCACGCGGTCCTGCTGTTCCACGGCGACATCCTGACCACCTACGCCGTGCTCGGCCTGATCCTGCTCGCCCTGCACCGCATCCGCCCACGCACGGCGCTGATCGTGGCGGGCGTGCTGGTCGGCCTGGTGGTGCTGTTCTTCGCGGCGATGGCGTTCGCGGCGGTACCGTCGGTCGACGAGCCGGCCGCCCTGGCCGACGGCGCGGCCACCACCGCGGCGCTCGGCGGCTCCCCGGCGGACGTCGTCGCCGAACACCTGCGCTCGCTGCCCACGGCCATCGGCGGCACGGTGGTCCTCCAGGCCCCGGTGGCCCTCGCGATGTTCCTGGTCGGCCTGGCTGTCGGCCGCCGCCGGCTGCTCGCCGACCCGTCCGCCCACCGCCGCGGCCTGCTGCTGATCCAGGCGATCGGCTACCCGCTGGGCCTGGCCGGCGCGGCCGCGGTAATCGCCCTGGGCGGCATCGCCACGATGGCCGGCCTGGCGGTCTCGACCCTGACCGGTCCGCTGCTCGCGGCGGCCTACGCCGCGTCGATGCTGTCGGTGTTCCAGACCTCGGCGGGCCACCGCCTGGCGACGGCGCTGGCCCCGGCGGGCCGGATGGCCCTGACCAACTACCTGCTGCAGTCCCTGATCCTGGCGCTCGTCTTCACCGGCCTGGGCCTCGGCCTGATCGGCCGGGTGCCGCCGCTCGCGGTGGCGGCGATCGCGCTGGCCCTGTTCGCGGCCCAGCTGGTGGCGAGCGCGGCCTGGCTCCGGTGGCACCGCTACGGCCCGGTGGAGTGGCTCCTGCGCGCCCTGACCATCTGGTCCCGCCCCCAGCTACGGCAGTGACACTTCGCGATCCAGCGGCGAGCCTGCGCCGAGATTGACCGGTGCAGCAGGTAGGCCAGGGCAGGGTCCACGCTGTGGCCTACGCCGACGCCCACTCTGCCGCCGCCGGCGCGTCACGCACGGATAGGCCGATGAACGTACCCACCGCGCTGATCGGCTGCCAGGTCCGGCTTACCCGGACACACCGATTGGTAGCGGCAAAGGAACCGCTCGGCAGTGACCCTGCTCCGCCGTTTGCCCGACCGGGAACCGGGTCGCGGCGGCCCCGACCGCTGCCGAATTCATGATCCTGAAGACTTGTGGACCTCGTCCCTCAAGACCGCGAAGACTTCTGGCACCCCTGGCGACAACAACGCTTCGCGATCACCCACCATGACGACGTGGCGCACCCGGAACAACGGCGCGGCGGGCAACAACCCTTCACGATCACAGCTGCCAGCGCGTGGACGGCGGTCCGCCGGGCGTGGCGGCAGACCTAAACCGCCGCACAGGACCGCCCGGCTACAAACCCCCGCACGGCGCGCCTCAGGATCCCGCGCGGCACGGCCAGCACGCCACCATCAACCAAACACGCTCAGTCCCGCATGAAGGTCTCCAGCGCCTGTTCCAGCGCCGCAAGGGCCTTCATGCGCTTCGCGATCTCGAGGCCGTCCGTGGCCTTGTTGCAGCCGCGTCCAACGAACGCCATCCACAGTTGCTGCAGGAGGTCGGCGCCGTTCCTGGTCGCTCAGCCGGAACCGGGCCAACACGTGGGCCGGGCCGTCACCCTCGGCGTGCCGGACCGCCGACAGGTCAGTCCGGCCGGCGACGACGTCGAGGGGCCGACAGCAGCGCGCTCTTTCCGGCGTTGTTCTGACCGGTGACGAGCACGAGACCGTGAGTCGGCAGGTCGAACCCCGCCTCGCGGAAGGCGCGAAAATTCTTCACCCGGATCTGGATCAGATCTGCCATTGCTCATGCTCCTGGCAGCGGCAAGACAGACGTTGGTCGACCTACCGTAAGGCACGTCGACCAACGTCCGCGAAGCATTACGCCTCGATCAGGGCCACCCGGTGCTTGACCGGGTCGATCTCCTTGACTCGGACCGGCAGCGTCGAGCCGACGGCCGGTCGGGCGTCCGTGACGAGCAGTGCCGGCACGTCGCCGCCGACGTACAGGAACACGCCGAACGGCGCGAGCCGCGTCACCACCCCGTCCACCACGTCACCGGCGCGGTGCGTGGCGGCGAACTGGTCCCATCCTTCAGAGCGGGTCATGCGATCACCTCCTTCCTCGGCAGACGCCGCAGGATGCGGACGCGGGAAGGAGGGGCGGGCCGCGGGCCCGCGAGGCGATCAAGCCGTGGCCGGGCGCAACTTCCACTCACGGCGCGTGGCCGACCCGGCAGTCATGCCGCACATCGTACCAACGTCTCATGGCACAGCGGAACGATCATCCGTAGGCTCAGGACCGACGTCGATGCCTTCCCGGGCGACCTGCCGCGACCCGCCACGCCGCGCAGGTCGCTTCCCGTGTGCCGGGGGCGCGGTCGGCCGGCAGGGGGATGCCCTGCCGGACAACCATGCCGTGACCACGGAAGGGAAGGCCTGTGCGCGAGCGTGTGCGTTTCGAGGGTGAGGGGTCCGGGACCGGGCCGCTGTCCTGGGGGCAGTTGGAGAACTGGTCCGCGATCGTCAAGCAGGGGACCTGGCTGCCGCTGGGCGGCGTCAAGCCCCTGCCCGCGGGGACCACGGTCGCGGAGATCGCGGGCGAGCTGCGGTACCTCATGAGCCGCTATCAGCCGATGCGCACCAAACTGTCGTTCGAGCCCGACGGCACCCCGATCCAGCAGGTGTACCCCGAGGGCGAGACGTTCCTCGACGTCGTCGACGCCGGCGACGAGGACCCGGAGAAGGTCGCCGAGGGCGTCTGCGACCGCTGGCGCGACGAGCCCCTCGACTTCACGGCGGAGTGGCCGGTGCGCATGGCGGTGGTACGCAAGGATGGCACGCTGACGCACATGGCAGTGCTCGTCAGCCACTTCGTCACCGACGCGGCCGGTGCCTTGACCATGATGACCGAGGTGGCCTCCCGCGTGGCGACCCCGGTCGCGGGACTCCAGCCGCTCGCCCAGGCGTCGTGGCAGCGGTCGCCGGCCGGGCAGCGGCACAACGCGGCCGCCCAGCGGCATTGGGAGGGCATCCTGCGCTCGGTGCAGCCACGCCGCTTCCCGCCGCCGGCGTCGGTGGTGCGGCCGCGGTATTGGCACGGCGAGTTCGCCTCGCCTTCGCTGGCCCGGGCGGTGCCGTCGCTGGCCGCGGCCAGCGGCCTGGACTCGTCGACGGTGCTGCTGTCGCTGTATGCCGGCGCCCTCACCCGCGTCACGGGCGTGGACCCGGTGGTGATCCGCCCGATGGTGAGCAACCGTTTCCGCCCCGGCCTGTCCGACGTGGTCTGCACCCTGGCCCAGGCCGGCCTGCTGTCGGTGCACGCCGCGGGCGCCGACGTGTCCGAGCTGCTCGACCGGATGCGGCGGGTGACGATGAGCGCGTATAAGTACGCCTACTTCCACCACGCCGACATGGCCGCGCTGGTCGACCGCGTGGCGGCCGAGCGGGGCGAGCCGCTGGAGCTGGGCTGCTACTTCAACGACCGCCGCGGCCCGGTGCGCGACGCCCCGTGCCCGCCGGGCGAGTCGACGTTCCGCTGGGTGACGTCCCAGGACGCCCCGTCGTTCGAGCCGCTGTTCGTGCACGTGGACAACATCCCGGACACGCTCCAGCTGACGGTGTACGTGGACGCGGCCCACCTGACCCCGACGGACGCCGAGGCCGTCTTACGCGGCATGGAGACCCTGGCAACCACACCCTGACGCCCGGCGAAGCGTGATCACGGACGTTCGCGTCCGTGATCACGCAGGTGCTACAAACATGCGTGCCCTTCGCGATGGTCACCCAGGAAGCCCGCGACGTGTTCGTGCTGATGGTGATGGTCACCGAGCAGGACGGCCGGCGCGAGACGACTCCGCTCGACCTGGCCGTGGCCCTGCTCCAGTGCCCCGGCGGCAACATCGCGGCGATCCGCCGGGGTGGCATCCAGGAGGCGTTCGAGAAGGGGCCCACCGACGTGCGGTTCGCCCGGGAGACCCGCGAGCTGCTGGAGGCGGCGTACCGGATAGCGCTCCTCGGCCGTGAGCCGAATCTCGGCACCCACCATCTCGCCGCCGCCGTGGTGCGCCACGGCCCGCCTGAGGCGGTCGAGCGCCTCGGCGAGGCGGGCGTGACCGCGGAGGCGGTCGACCGTCTGTTGGCGGAGCTGGCCGGGGGCATGGGCGCCGAGCGGCTGGTCGCGCCGCTCACCCGGCGTGAGCGGCGCGCCTGGAACCGGAGTGCGCAGCCCGGGGCGATCACGGTGGGTCTCGCTGCCGCGATCGCCCTGGCACTCGTGGTGGGCTGCGTCGGGCTCAGCTTCTTCTAGATGCGGGGAGTCAGCCGCGGTACCACTTCTGGTTGGCGCCGCCGTGGCAGTCCCACGTGATGAGCCGGCCGCCGTCGTAGCCGGCCCAGTCCTTCACGTCCACGCACTTGTTCGCCTGCGGGTTGACCAGGTCGCCGGCGGCCGTGAGGACGAACTGCTGGGCGGGGTTGCCGCTGCAGCTCGCGAGCTGGATCACCGCGCCGGGCGCGGTCGAGCCCCAGGCCACGTCCATGCACCGGCCGAACGCGCGGATCGTGCCGTCGCCCGGGAACGTCCAGGCCTGGGCCGCGGTGCCGTTGCAGGTCCAGATCTGCAGGTACTGCCCGTCGACCCCGTTGGAGTTCGGCACGTCGATGCAGCGCCCGGTGTACCCGATGATGCGGCTCGTCGATCCACCGCCGCCGGTCGTGACCAGTGTCAGGCCGTATGTCTGGAGGATCTCGTTGACCGGCTGGAAGAACGTGTTCCCGCCGGTGCTGCAGTTGCCCGAGCCGCCGGAGGTGACCCCCTGCGCCTGGTTGCCGGACAGCCACGCGCCGCCGGAGTCGCCGCCCTCGGCGCAGGCGTTCGTCTGGGTCAGGCCGTACACGGCGCCCTGCGCGTAGTTCACCGTGACGTTCCTGGCCTGGATCGTCCCGCACCGCCAGCCCGTCGTGCGGCCCGACCGGCACACCCCGGCGCCGACCCCGGCCTCCTGCGAGCCGGCGACGGCGACGTTGCCGCCCGCGTAGTTGTTCACCCACGGCTGCGGCGTCCACGAGCCGTTCGTCTGCACCCACGCGTAGTCGTTGCCGGGGAACGACGAGCCGCGGAACGTGCCCTGGGCGACGTTGTTGTAGCCGGCCGTCGACGCGCCGGCGCCGCCGCAGTGTCCGGCCGTGACGAAGCCGCCCACGACGGAGAAGCCGACCGAGCAGAGCACCGAACTGTTGATGACGTACTGGTCGCCGCCCCGGATGTCGTACAGCGGGCGCGGTGCCCCGGCGCTCGTGGTGACCCGGACGGCGGCGGCGTCGGCGCCGCTGGCGGCGACGAAGGCGGCGGCCGAGCCGGTGGCGGACGGCTCGGCGGTGACGACCACGGCGTTCGTGGTGACGTCGACGTACCAGCTGTGGATGGACTTGGCGGCCTTCGCCGCGCTCGCGTCGAGCGCCCGCTGGGACCGCTCCAGGTCCTGCTTGCTGTGCCTGACGGTGCGGACCTCGACGCCGGCCGCGCGCAGGCCGCCGGCGCGGGCACCGTCGGTGGTGGCCACGACGAGCTTGCCGCCGGAGGCCTGCCAGGCACCGGCGAACGCGGTACCGAGCACCGTCTCGGCGCGTGCTTCGCTGATGTCGGTCACGGGGGTGGGTGCGGCGTTGGCCGCCGTCGCGTTGATCGCGACGAGCGCGGCCATGACCGCCCCGGCTCTCAGCACATACTTCATGGGGGTCCCCTTTCAGACCCGAGGGCGAGGGCTGAGAGCGCTCTCAACGGTGAAGTTTGTTTCAAGTTCTTCGATATGTCAACACGTCGATGTCGTGTGCTGTCCGTCCGCGAGCTGTCGTGTGCGGCCCTGCCGATGCAGGAACTCCAGCAGTGGTACCGCGACCCGCCGCGAGGTGCCCAGCGCCTGCCGCGCCGCGGAGACCGTGAACGGCTGCGGCAGCCGCGCCAGCTCGGCGACGGCCGCGTCCGCGGCGGACGGCAGCAGCACGATCCCGTCGGCGATGCGCAGCAGCAGCCGCGCCTTCACCGCCGCCCCGAGCTCCTTCGGCCCGAGCCCCAGCTCGGCCAGCCGCCCGGCCTCGGGCGCGGCGAACGGCGCGCGCTCCAGCTCGGCCCGCACCGCGTCGACGGCCCGCAGCAACCGCTCGGGCAGCCCCCGCCCGGTGCCGATCCGCCCGTCGTGGACGGTGAGCGGCGGCCGCACCAGCGCCTCGACCAGCGCGCGGTCCGGCAGGCCGAGACGCTGCCGCAGTACCTCCACGGGCGCGTCCGGCTCCACGGGGTGCGCGGCGGCGTAGGCGTCCACTTCGGACACCAGCCGCTCGCCGAGCGCCGCCCAGTGCGCGGGATCGGCGAGCCACTCCCCGGCGACGGGCGTGGCCCCGCCGAGCGGCACACCCATGCGGACCAGCTCGCCGGCCCGGGCCAGCCGGCGCCGCCGCAGCTCACCCGCCAGGTCGGGCCCGTCCAGCTTGGACAGCTCGACCGCCCGGGCCGCGGCGGCACCCCGGCGGCGCAGCGGCGGCGGCACGACGTCGAGCACCGTGACCCGGCCCGACACCCGGTGCAGCCCGGGATCGCGCAGCAGCGCCCGGTCGCCCACGTGCAGCGGCAGCGGCCGGTCCAGCCGCAACCGCGCCGTGTCCGTCCCCAGTGGACGGACTCGCGCCGGTACCGCCGCCGAACCCACGTGCAGCACGACGGTGAGCGGCAGGTCCGCCACCGGATCGCCGTGCACGCGGACGTCGACCAGCTCGCTCGCCGTGAACCGCCCCGGTGTCACCAGCGCGTCACCGCGCGAGAGCGCGTCCCGCTCGACCCCGCGCAGGTTCACCGCGACCCGGGCGACGGCGTCTACAGTGGACTCCGGTACACCCAGCGACTGCAATCCCCGAATCCGCACCGGACGACCGGTCGCCGCCACCTCCAGCTCGGCCCCGGCGGTCAGCCGCCCCGCGCCGAGCGTGCCCGTCACCACCGTGCCGCTGCCGCGGATGGTGAAGCTGCGGTCGACCCACAGCCGGACCGGCGCCTCAAGGTCGGGCGCCGGCAGCGCCGCGCCCAGCCGGTCGAGGGCCGCCCGCAGCTCGTCCATCCCGGCGCCGGTCGCGCCGCTCACCGCGACCGCCTCGACCCCGGCGAGCGAGGTCCCCGCCAGCTCGGCCCGCGCCTGCGCGGTGGCCTTCGCCGGGTCGGCGAGGTCCGACCGGGTCACCACCAGCAGCCCGTGCGTGACGCCGAGCGCGTCGAGGGCCGCCAGGTGCTCGGCCGACTGCGGCTTCCACCCTTCGTCGGCGGCGACGACGAGCAGCGCCGCCGGTACCGGCCCCACGCCCGCCAGCATGTTCGGCACGAACCGCTCGTGCCCCGGCACGTCGACGAACGCGACGGTCGCGCCGGACGGCAGCATGGTCCAGGCGAACCCGAGGTCGATCGTCATCCCGCGCCGCCGCTCCTCGGCCCACCGGTCGGGCTCCATCCCGGTGAGCGCCCGCACGAGCGTCGACTTGCCGTGGTCGACATGCCCGGCGGTGGCAACGACCCACATACTCAACGCTCGGCACCGTCGTGCGCCGCCGTCCCGCCCGGGACCGCTGCCGCGCCGGGGGCCGCTGCTACGTCGGGGGCCGCCGCTGTCTTGCCCGGGGCCGCTGCCGCGCCGGGGGCCGCTGCCGCTGGGTCCGGGACCGCCTCCGCGCCCGGGACCGCCTCCGCGCCCGGGACCGCCTCCGC
>NZ_JBEXCY010000104.1:0-39746 GCF_040605515.1 Dactylosporangium sp. NPDC005572
GCTGCGCGCCGCCCGCCGGGTCCCCGGCCACGAGCGCGACCGGCGCATCGTCGAGCGCTGGGCCGCCCTCGCCGCCTCCGCGCAGGCCGCGCCGCGCACCGGGCTGCTCGGCGCCTGGCCGCTGCGGACGCTGCCGAAGGCCGGTGACACGGTGCTCAGCCCCGACGGCCGGCTCGCCGCGCTGCGCACCGGCCACAGCATGCCGCCGCGGCTCGTCGACCTGGCGAGCGGCGCGGAGCTGTACACGATCGCGGGCCACGGCGACGCGGTCACCGGCCTGGCGTTCACCCCCGACTCGCAGACGATGGTCACCTCCTGCGACGACGAGCTCGTGCGGGTCCTGGACGTCGCCACCGGCGCGGCCCGGCACGTCCTCAAGGGGCACCGCGCCAAGGTGCACGCCGTCGCGGTCGGCGCCGACGGCCGCCACGCCGTCACCGCCGGCGGCGACGGCACGCTGCGGCTGTGGGACATCGTCCGCGGCAAGCAGGTGAAGGTGCTCCAGCCGCACCCCGGCTACGTGTACGGGGTGGCGCTGCCCGGCACCGGACTGGTCGCCCTGGCCCGGCGCGTCGGCGGCGACACCTGCATCCTCGACACCGCCACCGGCCAGTGCCGCCTGGCGATGCCCGGCCGGTCCACCGGCGCGCGGTCGGTCGAGGTGACCGCCGACGGCACCGCCGGGTTCGCGCCCAGCCTCCAGGGCAGCTCGCTGTGGCGCATCGACCTCGCCAGTGGCGAGCTCGGCCTGATGACCGGCCACAGCGGTGACATCGTCGCGGTCGCCGCCGCCGGCCCGGTCGTGCTGTCCGCCTCCGCCGACAGCACCGTGCGGGTCTGGGACATCGCCACCGGCGAATGCCGGCACGTGCTCACCGGCCACACCGCGAAGGTCACGTCGGTCACCGCGACCGCCGACGGGCGGTTCGCGCTGTCGGGCGCGATCGACGGTACCGTCCGCGCCTGGGACCTGCGGTCGGGCCGATGCCTGCAGGTCCTGCAGGGCCCGGCCGGCACCTTCGTCGACGTGTGGCTCAGCGCCGACGCCCGCACGGCCCTGGCCACGTCCCGCGACGACGACTCCCGGGTCTGGGAGCTCGACTGGGACCGCGACTTCTCTTCGGCGGTACCTCTGCTGGAGGAACCCAGCAACGGCGGCCGTTCGTGGCTCGCCGCCCGACTGCAGCGGAAAGGGAAAGCATGATCCTCGCCTGTTCCGGATGGGGCTGCAACCGGCTCATCTCCGTGTCGAGCGTGCCCGGCGGCAACCCGGTCGCCCGCGCCGATCCGGAGCACTACGCGATGCAGTTCCAGATATGCCCGGACTGCCACAAGAACTTCTGCGACCGGTGCGTCCCCAAGGGCCGCCTCTTCTCGGCGGCGCGCTGCCGCGACTGCGGCGGCAAGCTCGCCGACGGCGCCCAGCGCACCAAGGTGCTCGCCCAGCCCAAGGCGGCGGTCGTCCAGCTCGACGCCAAGGGCTACGACCAGGCCGTGGACGGCCGCATGGCCGACGCCCTGGCCACCTTCGAGGAGGTCGTGCGGCAGCGCCCGGAGTTCGCCGCCGCCCACTTCCACCGCGCCCTGGCGCTGCGCAACCTGGGCCGCCCGGCCGACGCGATCGCGGCCCTGGAGCGGGTGGTCGCGATCGACCCCGGCTACGCCCAGGCGCTGTTCGACATCGGCGGCATCCACCGCTCGGCGAACGACATGGCCGCCGCCGTCGTGGCCTACGACCGCGCGATCGCGGTGCACTCGCGGTACGTCAGCGCCCTGGTCAACAAGGCGATCTCGCTGAGCGACGGCGGCCGCACCGAGGAGGCGGTGCGCGCCGCCGACGACGCCATCCGGGCGGTCGAGGCGGGCGAGACCCCGGACGACGTGCCGAACGCCCGCGCCTTCGCGTACGGCGCGAAGGCCGCGGCGCTGCTGAAGCTGGGCCGCTGGCAGGAGTCCCTGGAAGCGGTGGACGTGGCCATCGACGACGGCCCGGACGACTACGACAACTACAAGAACCGCGCGTTCGCCCTGGAGAAGCTGGGCCGCCTGGAGGAGTCCAGGCACGCGGCGTCGATCGCGGCGGGCCTGCGCCGCTGATGCTGCAACCGCCCGGGAATGGGTACCGTGGGCGCCCGCGTGTCCCGCTGCCCGTTCCCAGGCGGGTGACCAACCCGGTTGCTCGGGAGGACGCCGCGCGCGACGTCATCGGGTGCTCCCGCCTGGCCGGGCGCCGAAGGTTTGCCCGCGGGCGAACCGGGAAGCGACCACCGGTGAGGGTTGTCGTGAATCTCACGCGGTGCGAGGGCTACGCGCAGTGCGCCTTCCTTGCTCCGGACGTCTTCCGGATGCACGGCGCCGAGGCGTTGGTGTATGACGCGGCGCCCGATGACGCGCAACGGGACCGGGTCCTGCGCGCCGCGGCGGCCTGCCCGGTCCAGGCCATCATGGTCGACGGCATCGGCGCCCGGGAGGCTTCGGCGCCGGCCACGCTGTCGGTCACGCCGCCGGTTCCGGCCGGGCCGTCCGGCCGCTGGCGGGATGCGGCGGTCGAGGCCTTCCGCCGGGACGGCCACATCGTGATCGTGGGTGCGTCGCTGGCCGGGCTGCGGGCCGGGGCGGTGCTGCGCCGGGACGGCTTCACCGGCTCGCTGACGATGATCGGGGATGAGCCGTACCAGCCGTACGACCGCCCGGCGCTGTCCAAGCAGGTCCTCGACGGGTGGGTGGCGCCGGACCACACCGAGCTGCCGCTGCGCAGCGAGCTGGACGCGCGGTGGCGGCTGGGCGTGCCCGCCGTCGGGCTGGATCTGGCCGGCAGGCAGGTCCGCCTGGCCAACGGCGACGCGGTCGGGTTCGACCGGGTGCTGATCGCCACCGGGACCCGGGCCCGGCCCTGGTTCAACGACACCGAGGCCGCCCTCGACGGAGTGTTCGTGCTGCGGACCCGTGACGACGCCGCGGGCCTGCAACGCCGGCTGGCCGAGCGGCCCGGACGCGTGCTGGTCATCGGCGCCGGGTTCACCGGCTCGGAGGTCGCCTCGGCCTGCCGGAGCCGCGACCTGCCGGTGACGGTCGTCGAGCGGGGCCCCGCCCCGCTGGTCGGTGCCCTCGGCGGGGTGATCGGCGCGGTCGCCGGCGACCTGCAGCGTGAGCACGGCGTCGACCTGCGCTGCGGGGTCACCGTCACGCGGCTGGAGGGTGACGGCGACGGCCGGCTGCGCCGCGCCCACCTGTCCGACGGCACCACGCTGGATGCCGAGGTGGCCGTGGTGGCACTGGGCGCGGTGCGCAACACCGAATGGCTGCGCGGGTCGGGGCTGGCCGTCGGCCCCTGGGGAGTGGGGTGCGATGCCGGCTGCCGCGCGTTCGACGTCAACGGTGTGACGACCGAGGACGTGTTCGTCGCCGGTGACGTGGCCCGGTTCCCGCACCCGCTGTACGACTACCAGTTCCTGGCCCTCGAACATTGGGGCAACGCGGTCACGCAGGCCGAGGTCGCCGCCCACAACATGATCAGCGTCCCGCCCGACCGGTGGCCGCACCTGGCCACCCCGGTGTTCTGGTCCTCCCAGTTCGGCACCAACATCAAGTCGGTCGGTGTGCCGACCTTCGCCGACGAGGTCGTCATCGCCCAGGGCTCGCCCGCCACCCGGCGGTTCGTCGCCGTCTACGGCTACCAGGGCCGCGTCACCGCCGCCGTCGGGTTCAACCACGGCAAGTGGCTGGAGTTCTACGCGGGCATGATCGAGGCGGCCGCGCCGTTCCCGCCCGACTTCCGCGCCGTCGACCAGCCCGGCGACCGGCAGCCCGTGCCGGCCCGGATGCCCGACCGGAAGAGCCGCGACTACGAGGCCACCGTCGTGGTGACCGGCCACGACCCGAGCGAGCGCCGGGCAGAGCTGATCTACCACCGCTGACCCGAGCGTCGGCGCAGCGCACCCGCCGGGGCAGCTCCAGGAAGGCATTGTCATGGCACAGGCCAGCAACCGGGCCGGCACCCAGCCCAGCATCGTCGAGCAGATCCTCGACCCCGCCAACCGGGCCGATCCCTACCCGCTGTACGCCGAGCTGCGCAGGACCCCGGTGACCCGCGAGCCCGACGGCACCTACGTCGTGAGCACCTACAACGAGATCGTCGCGCTGCTGCACGACCCGCGGGTCAGCTCCGACCCCCGCAACCACCCGGAGATGGCCGGCGCCGCGACCACACCCGCGGAGGAGCCCGCCGGACTGCCCGAGTCGTTCATCCAGCGTGACCCGCCCGAGCACGACCAGCTTCGGGAGCTGGCCATGCGGCCGTTCGGGCCACCACACACCCCGGAGCGCATCGAGGGCCTGCGCCCCTGGCTGACCGAGGTCACCGACGACCTGATCGACGACCTCGCCGGCAGGCAGCGCGTCGACCTCGTCGACGACTTCGCCTACCCGCTGCCGGTGACCGCGATCTGCCGCCTGCTCGGCGTCCCCCGCGAGGACCAGCCGCGCTTCCACGTCTGGGCCGACGCGCTCATCGAGACCCTCGACGTGACCACGGGCGGGTTCACGCAGCGCCAGCAGCGGCGGCAACAGGTCGCCGCCGAGCTGGGCGGGTATCTCAGCGGGCTCACCGACGCCCACGCCCGCCGGCCCGGCGACGACCTGATCTCCGAGCTGCTGACCGACACCGGCCCGCACGCGCCGATGGACCGGGAGGACCTGCTCAGCACCGCCGCGCTGCTGCTGGTCGCCGGCCACGAGACCACGGTCAACCTCATCACCAACGGCATGCTCACCCTGCTGCGCCACCCCGACGTGCTCGACCGGCTGCGCCACGAACCCGACCTGGTCGTCCCGCTGGTCGAGGAGCTGCTGCGGTACGAACCACCGGTGCACATGCTGACCCGGCGCAGCACGCTGGCCGACATCGACATCGCCGGCACCACCATCCCCGCAGGCTCCCCGCTGATGCTGATGCTCGCCGCCGGCAGCCGCGACCCCGACCGTTTCCCCGACCCGGACCGCTTCGACCCCGACCGCACCGACAACCGGCACCTCGGCTTCGGCAGCGGCATCCACTACTGCTTCGGTGCCCCGCTGGCCAGGGTCGAGACGCAGGTGGCGCTGCCGGCGCTGGCCCGCCGGCTCGCGCACCCCCGCCTGGTCGCCGACCCGCCGCCGTACCGGCCCAACCCGCAGCTGCGGGGACCCCGCCACCTCGTCGTCGAGTTCGACGCGATCGCCCAGGCGGCAGCGAGGGCGGACCGCGTCATGGCCCACGGACGCTGACGGACGGTCAGCGCATGGCCCGGAAGGCGCGCCGGACCTGGTCGACGAACAGTTCCGGCTGTTCGAAGGCGGCGAAGTGGCCGCCGCGGGGAAGCTGCTCGTAGAAGCGGAGATCGGCACAGTACCGCTCGCACCAGCGCCGCGACGGGCGGAAGATCTCGGCTGGGAACACCGACACACCGACCGGCACGGTGAGGGGCCCGGTATCGAGCCCGGCGCCCCGGCCCGACGGCCGGGCGAAGCCGTGCTCCCAGTACAGGCGGGCCGACGACACGGCCGTGGCGGTGTGCCAGTAGACGCTGATGTTGTCGAGCATCTGGTCGCGGCTGAGCGCGTCGAAGGGGTCACCGTCGTGGTCGGTCCAGGCCCAGTACTTCTCGGCGATCCAGGCGGACTGGCCCACCGGCGAGTCGGTCAGCCCGTAGCCGGCGGTCTGCGGGCGGGTCGCCTGCTCGAGGGCGTAGCCGCTGCCCCATTCCCGGTGGTGGGCGGCGTCGGCCAGGCTCTGCCGCTCGAAGTCCGTCAGGTCGTCGGTGGCGAACTGGTCGCGGCGGGCCATCGGGAAGAAGTTGAGGTGGATGCCCACCAGCCGCTCGGGCTGCTGCGCCGCCAGCGCCGTGGTCACGACCCCGCCCCAGTCGCCGCCCTGCGCACCGAACCGCTCGTAGCCCAACCGGGTCATGAGCGTCGCCCAGGCGCTCGCGATCCGCGCCGGGCCCCAGCCGGGCTGCGCAGGTTTGGCGCTGAACCCGTAGCCGGGCAGCGACGGGCACACGACGTGGAACGCATCGCCCGCCGCGCCGCCGTGGGCGACCGGGTCGGCGAGTGGCTCGACGACGTCGAGGAACTCCACCACCGAGCCCGGCCAGCCGTGCGTGAGGATCAGCGGCAGCGCATCCGCGTGGGGTGAGCGCCGATGCAGGAAGTGCACGTTCAGGCCGTCCAGCTCGGTGGTGAACTGCGGCAGCGCGTTGACCCGGGCCTCCAGGCGGCGCCAGTCGTAGCCGGTCTGCCAGTACCCGCACAGGTCGCGCAGCCAGTCCAGCGGCACGCCCTGGCTCCAGTCGGCCACCGTCGCCGGCTCCGGCCACCGGGCGTGACCCAGACGCCGCCGCAGGTCGTCGAGCGCGTCCTCGGCGACGCTGACCCGGAACGCGGTCAACTCGGCGTTCATCCTGCCACCGTACGGCGGAACCCGGCCGCCACCGCCGCATCGGGCGGCCCTTCACCCGGTGCCGGACCCGCCCGGTCGGCCCGGTCAGTAGGGAACCGGCTGGTTCTCGCGCACCCAGAGGTGTTCGGCCTCGCTGCCCGAGGCGGGCGGCCGGAGCCCGTTGATCATCCACAGGTCGCGTGGGGTCTCGTCGATGTGGAACTCGCAGTACAGGCCGCGGTCGCGGGTGTGGGGGGCCAGCAAGCGGGTCAGGCTGTCGTCGATCTGCTGTCGCGCGGCGGGGTCCGGCGCGTGGTGAGCGATGTGATCGATCATGATCCGGACGGCGGTGCCCGACGGTGTGCCGCCGATGAGGAACGAGGATTCGGGGATCTCGTGGAAGATGGTCACGACATAGAACTTCGGCAGGCCCCTGTGGGCGTAGAACGCCGTGACGTCGGCGGCGAACTCCTGCTTCTGCTGCGCGGTGTAGGCGCCGACCGGATGGTAGACGTTCCATAGCGGCATCGCTGCGGGGTACCCGGTCGCCGGCGCGGGAAACTGCACCGACCTGACCGCCGGTGATCCTCGGCACCGATTCTGGACTTGCAGGTCCAGAAATCGCGAGAGAGAGTTGGACCGAACAGTCCAACTCTCTCAGGGGTACACCATCGTGGAATATTTTCTGCTCGGCCGCTCCGGGCTGCGGGTCAGCCGGCTGGCGCTCGGCACCATGAACTTCGGCACCGCCGGGTTCCACGCGTCCTTCGGCAAGTCGGAGGACGAGTCGGCCGCGATCTTCCACCGCTACGTCGAGGCGGGCGGTAACTTCATCGACACCGCCGACTTCTACACCGCCGGCGAGTCGGAGCGGATCGTCGGCCGGCTCGCCGGCAAGACCCGGGACCGGCTGGTGCTCACCAGCAAGTTCACCAACACCGTCGACCCGGCCGACCCGAACGCCGCCGGCAACGGCCGCAAGCACATGATCCGCGCGCTGGAGGACTCGCTGCGCCGGCTCGGCACCGACTACCTCGACCTGTACCTGCTGCACACGTGGGACCGCATCACCCCCGTCGAGGAGGTCGTGCGGACCCTCGACGACCTGGTGCGGGCCGGCAAGATTCGCTACGCGGGCCTGTCGGACGTGCCGGCCTGGTACGCGGCCCGGGCGCAGAGCCTCGCCGAGGCGCACGGGACGGCCCCGATGGTGAGCCTGCAGCTGCCGTACTCGCTGGTGAACCGCACGATCGAGGCCGAGTACCCGGCGCTGGCCCGCGAACTGGGCATCGGGCTGACCGCCTGGAGCCCGATCGGCGGCGGGCTGCTGACCGGGAAGTACCGCCGCGGCGCCGGCGGCGGCCTCGAGGGGGACGGCCGGCTCGGCGACGGCCCCGTCACCGACCAGCAGTGGCGCGTCATCGACGCCGTCGCGGCCGTCGCCGCCGACCTCGGCCGGCCGATGGCCCAGGTGGCGGTCAACTGGGCGGCGACCCAGCCCGGCATCGGCGCGGTGATCGTCGGCGCGAGCAGCCCGGCACAGCTGGACACCAACCTGGCCGCGCTCGACTTCGAGCTGCCGGCCGACGCCCGCCGGCGCCTCGACGAGGCCAGCGACCCGGGCGTGCAGGCGCCGTACGCGATGTTCACCCCGCGGTACCAGAGCTGGATCGTGAGTCCCGGGCTCTCCATCGGCGACAAGCCGGCCGGCTACGCCCCGCCGCTGCTCAACCGCGCCTGATCCAGCCACGCGCGCGCCCGGCGCGGCGAGGCCCGGGCCAGCCAGGCGTCCTGGACGACCTCGGCCACCTCGGCCCGGGTCAGCTCGCCGAGCCGGCTCGCGCGCACGAGCACCGACGGATGCCCGTCGAAGTGTGCCGTGGTGAAGTACGGCGACCCCTCGTCCTGCACCAGGGCGAGCTTGTCGGCCGCGGACTCGACCCAGAACACGATGACGTCGTCGTACCGCTCCCCGGTCACCGGATCGACCGCGTCGGGCCGCGGGTTGCGGAAGAACACGAAGGACTTCCCGCCGACCTGGTACACCGGGTTCCCGCCGCTGCCGTGCTCGACGGTGACGTGCGGCATGGCGAGCGCCAGCTCGTGCACGTCGTCCACGTTCGCGGCCCGGCTCGGGTCGTCGGCCATGCCGCCGAGTCTGCCAGGTCCGGCCCGGTGCGGCCGGTCGCGTCGTGGTCACTTCCCGGCCAGGGCTCGTTCACGCGCTGGTAGGCCGGCTCCGGGACCGTGGCCCGATGATGCGGTACTTCGCCGTCTGCCTGGGACACGCCAGCGAGGGTCAGGCGGAGCGATGGATTCGGGCCTTCGGTGTGCCGGCCGGTGCCGAGGTGTGCACCTTCCGGGAGCCCGGTGCCGACGCCCACGTGGCGGTGACGTTCGCGGTGCCGGGCGGGACGGCGCTGGAGCTGCCGCCGATCCGCCCGGAGTGCGCCGGCGTGGCGGCGCGCGCGGCGTCGGGGCACGCCACCGGCCGGGGCGGGCGCGCGGTGTGCTTCCGCGGCAGCGGGGCGCTGTCCGGGACGATGACGGCCGGGGCGGTGATGGCGTCGACCGCGATCGACCGGGTCGCGGTGGTCGGCGCCGGGGCGGTGCCGCCCGGCGGCCTGGTCGGGCCGCTGGACGGTGCCCGCCCCGTGTGGCGGGACGGGCGCCTGACCCTGCTGGTCGTGCCGGCCGGCGGGGACGCGTTCGCGCCCTACGACGAGGCCGCTATCCGCTCGTGACCACGCTGTCGGTGGCGAGGTGGTCGGTGCGTTCCAGGACGTGGACCGACCGTCGATCAGGAGTCGAACGAGAAGCCGAAGGCGTTCGCGGCCCTGAGGACCAGTCCGTCCCGGCCGCCGTTGCGGTCGGCCCGGGCGATCGCGCCCCGGATCAGCTGCACCGCCGGGTAGCGTAACGGCTCCGGAGGGATCGGCAGCGGCTTGCGGCGCACCATCCGCAGGCGGGTGCGCGACGTGTCGGCGCCGGCGAGCAGGTCGATCATCACCGCGGCCGCGAACCGGGTGGCGGCCACGCCGAGGCCGGTGAAGCCGCTGCTGTAGGCGAGCCTGCCGCCCATCGCCGTGCCGTGAAACGCGTTGAGCCGGGTCGACATGTCGATCATGCCGCCCCAGGCGTGCGTGAAGCGGACGTCCTCCAGCTGCGGGAACGTCCGCAGGAAGTGGTCGGCAAGGCGGGCGAAGGTCTCCGGGCGCTGGTCGTACTCGGGCCGGACGGCCCCGCCGCGATGGTAGACGGCGTCGTAGCCACCCCAGAGGATCCGGTTGTCGGCGCTCTTGCGGTAGTAGTGGAACTGGCGGCCGGCGTCGGAGATGCCGAAGCGTCCGGTCCAGCCGATGTCGCTGAGCTGCGCCGCGCTCAACGGTTCGGTCATCAGCACGTAGTCGTAGACCGGCAGCGTCATCAGCCGGTTGCGCCGCAGCAGGGACGGGAACCCGTTGGTGGCGAGCGCGACGCTGCGTGCCCGGATCCGGCCGGCCGGTGTCTGCACCCGCACGGCGCCGCCGTCATCGCGGACGCCGGTCGCGGCGGTGTGCTCGAACACGCGGACCCCGAGGCGCAGGCATGCCCGCTTCAGGCCCCAGGCGAGCTTGGCGGGGTGGGCCAGGGCGTGACGCTCGCGGCTGAACAGGCCGGCCCGCAGCAGCGGCGAGCGCACCATCGAGGCGAGCGCGTCGCCCTCGTGGAGCACCGCGTTCTCGCCCGCCTGCGCCCGCAGCGCCGCGACCTGGTGCGGTTCCGTGGCCACGGCCAGGAAGCCGCCCTGCTCGAACTCCGCGTCGATGTCGTGGTCCAGCAGCGCCCGCGCGAGGCCCGCGAAGTTCTCGGCGCCCAGCTCGGTGAGGGCCGCGAGCTCGTCCGCGAAGTGGCGCCGCCCGTTCTCCGGCCCGTGCGTGAGGCTCGCGTCCACGAAGCCGCCGTTGCGTCCGCTGGCCGCCCAGCCGACCTCCTCGCCCTCGATCAGGACGACGTCGCGTCCCGGCTCGGCCTCCTTCGCCATCAGCGCCGTCCACAGCCCGCAGTAGCCGCCGCCGATGACGAGCAGGTCCGTATCGACGTCCCCGGCCACGGGCGCCTCGGCCGCCGGCCGGCCGGGATCGTCCAGCCAGAACGACCGCGGGACCGCATCCGCCAGCGCCCGGCGGATGCGGGCGGAGTCGGTGCGGATGTCGACGTCGTAGGCAGGCCGGACCTGCATGAGAACTTCCCTTCGGCTCGCGGGGGAACGCGCCCCCGGTACCGATGGAACGTCGCGCGCCCCGCTAAAGTCAATGCGTTGACATAAGCGCGGAGAGGTGATCATGGAAAGCTCGCGGCGAGTTTCGGCGGTCCGGGCGCGGCGGCGACCCACCCGGGCCGGCGTGGTGCTCAGTACCGAGCTGATCGTCGACACGGTCCTGCGCCTCATCGACGGCCCGGGGGGCGACAAGCTCAGCGTGCGGCGGGTCGGCACGGCACTGGGCGCCGACCCCACGGCCATCTACCGTTACTTCCGCAGCCTGGACGCCATCCTGCTGGCGGTGGCGGACCGGCTCATCGGCGAGGCCACCGCGGGTTTCGTGCCCGGACCCGACCTCGGCGCCTCCCTGCGCGACCTCGCCGGGCGCATCTACCGCTCGATGCGGGCACACCCGCGGCTGGCCCAGCTGCGGGCCCACCGGTTCATCGCCGGCCCGCACGAGCTGCAGGTCGTCGACACCGGCATCGGCCTGCTGCTGCGGGCCGGGTTCGCACCCGCCGACGCCGTGCGCCGCTACCGCGACTTCACCGACACCGTGTTTGCGCTGGCCGCCCTCGACGTCAGCGATCTGCCCCCGGAGCAGGAGCGGGCCGACTGGGAGACCTGGCTCGACACGGCGAGCGGGCTGCCGGCCGACGACTATCCGAACGTCCACGCCGTCCGCGGTCATCTCCCGGCGATGGCCGGGTCCGCGTTCCCCGGCGTCCTCGAGATGATGATCGCCGTGCTGGAGCGCGACGGCGGCGCCCCCGCCTTCGATGGCTGAGAGCGCCGCCGCGGTTCCGGGGCCGCTAGCTCGCGATGAACTGCCTGATCTGAGTCAGGACGCTCGTGTTCGTGAGGAAGCCGAGGTGCGTCTCGCACGCCACGTTCGTGTTCGTGGCGCCGTCCAGGCGGGTGCTCGTGTACGGGATGATGATGCCGTCGCAGGCCGAGTACCACGTGCGGTACCTGGCGGTGCCCGGGGTCTCGTCACCCGCCGCGAGGTTGAGCAGGAACAGCGAGCCGGGGTACATCTCGATGCAGCTCGCGTAGATCAGGCAGGCGCCGGCGTAGGTCGTGCCGTGGTTGGCGCCCGCGATCGAGGCCACGTGGCTCACCGAGGACGAGCCGCCCAGCTCCTCCAGGTAGTACCGGGTGACCAGGCCGCCCATCGAGTGGTTCACGATCGCGACCTTCGACGCGCCGGTCTGGGCCTTGACCTGGTTGACCCGGTCGCGCAGGCCGGCCGCGCTGATCGTGTTCGAGCCGGCCCAGTTGTAGTCGTAGGTGTAGAGCCGGGTGAAGCCGCCGGCCCGGAACACCGACAGGGCGGTGGACCAGTTCGACCCGTTGCCGATGAAGCCGTGCACGAAGATCACCGGCGTGCTGGTGGCCGCGGCGGCGGGGTTCGCCGGGGTCACCGCCAGGCCGACCGCGGCGACCAGGGCGGCCCCGAGGACGGAGAGACGGGTGCGCATGCGCATCTTGGATGCCTCCACAGGGGACGGGGTGTGCAGCGTGGAGCCAGTCTCCGGAGGGTGCCGCCGGGCGGGCATCGGCGAAATCGCCGGTCTGTGCCGGACGCGGCACCGGCGGTACCGTCGCCGCCATGACCGCATCGTGGAGCCTGTCCGTCGCCCGCGACGACCTCGCCGACGCCGCCGTCGCCGAGGCGCCGGTGCCCGCCCTCACCGACGGGGAGGTGCTGCTGCGCGTCGAGCGCGTCGGGATGACCGCCAACAACGTCACCTACGGCGTGCTCGGCGACGCCTTCCGCTACTGGGAGTTCTTCCCGGCCGCGCCGAGCGGCCGCGGGCTGGTGCCGGTGTGGGGGTTCGCCGAGGTGGCGGCGTCCACCGTGGGCGGCGTGCCGGAGGGCCGGCGGTACTACGGGTACCTGCCGCCGGCGAGCCACCTCGTCGTGCGGCCCGACCGGGTCACCGGGGACCGCTTCCGCGACGCCAGCCCGCACCGTGCCGGCCTGCCCTCGGCGTACAACACCTACCTCGCGATCCCCGTCGACGACCTGCAGATCCTGCTCCGGCCGCTGTTCTTCACCTCGTTCATGCTCGCCGACTTCCTGGTCGACAACGCCTTCCACGGCGCCGAGGCGGTCGTGCTGTCCTCGGCGTCGAGCAAGACCGCCTACGCGGCCGCGTTCGAGCTGCGCGACGCCGGCGTGCGGCTGGTCGGGCTCACCTCGCCGGGCAACGTCCGGTTCACGGAGGAGCTCGGCTGCTACGACGAGGTGCTGACCTACGACGGCCTCGACGCGCTCGACCCGGACCGGCCGACGCTGTACGTCGACGTGTCCGGCCGGCCCGACGTCCGCGCGGCGCTGCGCCGGCACCGTCGGCTGGTCGGCGACGTCGCCGTCGGCCTGACCAGCCAGGTCCCCAACGCGTTCAGTGCCGGCAGCGTGTTCTTCGCGCCGGACCAGATCCGCAAGCGGACCGTCGACTGGGGCCGCGAGGGGCTCGACGCCCGGTTCGCCGCCGCCTGGGACCGCTTCGCGCCGGTGGTGGCGCAGCACCTCGACGTGGTCGTCGGCCACGGCCCGGAGGGCCTGCGCGACGCCTGGCTGGAGGTGCTGCAAGGGCGCACGGATCCCCGCGTCGGGCACGTCGTCGCCCTTTAGGCGAAGGACTCCTCGCTGACCCAGGCCGCGTACACGTCCGGGCCCATCGCCTCGATGAGGCCCGCCGTCTGGGTTGCCTGGGCGGCAAGGGCCCGGACCTTCAGCGTGCTGACCTCGGGGGAGAGCCGCAGGTCCAGGGCAACCTCGTCCGGGACCACGGGATAGCCGGGCTCGAAGACGCCGAACCGGTCGGTCAGCGCCTTCCACCGGGCCGCGCGGGCGGCCGGGATCGCGGCCCGCAGCAGCCGGGCGCCGCGTGGCGCGGCCCGTTGGAAGGCGAGCGCGGCCCAGGCCGCCACCGCCCGGTGGTCAGGGTGGCCGGTGATGCCGTCCGCGCCGAACGTGACCACCGTGTCCGGGCGCACCTCCTCCAGGAGCGAGCACAGCTCGGCGGCCGCCGTCTCGACCGGAATTGGGTTGCCGTACCGGCGGGAGTGCGGGAAGGTCACCTTCATGACGCGCTGACGCCCCCTGCCGACCTGCCCCTGCATCGTCCAAGAGAGAGCGTCCGTGTCTGTCACCGTCTTCGCCGGCTCGTCCAGCTGGATCGAGTCCGACGCCGTCGCGCAGTGCCACCAGGTGGCCGCGCTCGACGGCATGCGTCACGTCGCCGCCATGCCCGACCTGCACCCGGGCAAGGGTGCCCCGATCGGCGCGGCGATGGCCTCGTCCGTGCTGTACCCGTTCCTGGTCGGCTCCGACATCGGCTGCGGCATCGCCGTGTTCCCGATCCGGCTCAAGCGCCCCGACCCGCAGCGGCTCGCCGCCCGGTTCCCCGACCTCGACTCGCCCCTCGACCCGTCGCTGCTGGACGAGGACATCCCGGGTGGTCACACCGACGGCCTCGGCACGGTCGGCCGGGGCAACCACTTCGTCGAGCTGGCCCGGGTCGACGGCGTGCTCGACGACGCCCACGCGGGCCGGCTCGGCCTCGCCGCCGGCGACCTCGTCCTCGTCGTGCACAGCGGCTCGCGCGGCTTCGGCGAGCGGATCCTGCGCGCGCACACCGAGGTCCACGGCGCCGGACCGGCCGCCGACCCCGCCGCGTACCTCGCCCAGCACGACGATGCCGTCCGCTGGGGCTCGCTCAACCGGCGACTGCTCGCCGCCCGGGTCGCCGACGCGCTCGGCGCCGCGCTGAGCGAGCCGATCGTCGACCAGTGCCACAACCTGGTCGAGCTCCGCGACGGCGAGTACCTGCACCGCAAGGGCGCCGCGCCGGGCGACGGCAACGACGTGCTCATCGCCGGCACCCGCGGCACCCACTCGTACCTCGTCGCCGCCCACGCCGGCCCCGACGCGAACTACTCGGTCGCGCACGGCGCCGGCCGCAAGATGTCCCGGGCCGACGCGCTGCGCCGCGGCAAGGCCAAGCACACGGTCGAGGAGCTGCGCCGCACCCCGCTCGGCTCGGTCGTGGTCTGCGGCGACCGGCAGCTGCTGTTCGAGGAGGCGCCGACCGCGTACAAGCGCATCGAGCAGGTGATCGCCGACCTCGTCGACCACAAGCTCGCCACGCCGGTCGTCACGACGGCGCCCGTGGTCACCTACAAGGTCGCCGACGCCGCCCCGGCCCGGCGGCGCTGACGTCGCGGCTCAGTCGCCGGCCCGGGCTCTTCTGAACAGCTCGTCCTCGGCGAGGACCATGCACTCCCACGCCTCGTCGCGGCGCGGGCCGGCGTGGCGGTCCGGCCCGACGAACTGGGACAGCAGCGCCGGGCCGCCGAAGCGGTGGATGTCGCGGTGCACGGCGACCTCGTTGCCGCACCGGGTGACCTCGTCACCGGCCTCCAGGAGCGCCTCGGCGGTGCCGGCGAGGAACACCGTCTCGGCGAACTCGGTGACGCCGAGGTCGAGCCGGTCGCGGCGCCAGTCGTCGGGCCGGCGCTCCTCGCGTGGCGCCGGCGTGTCGACGGTCCGCGGCCGTCCCCGCCGCAGCCGCGCCCGGACCGCCGGCCAGGCCGACCGCCGCAACGGCACGTCCGTGCGCAGGACGACGAGGTCCGCCAGCCCCTGTATCTCGGCCCAGTGCTCGACGTAGGCGCTGCGCGGGTTGGCCCGCAGCGGGAGGAACACGACGCTGTGCGGGCTGACCGCGGCGAGCCGGATGAGCGCCCCGAGCCGCAGCAGATCGGCCCGGGACCCGACGAGCGCCCCGGTGTGCGCCCACAGCAGGCGGGTCTGATGCGTGCGCCGCAACGGATCGCGCGGCGTCAACACCTGCCGCAGCCGCGCGCCCCCGCCGAGCTCGTGGACCGTCACCCGCACCCGCACCGCCGCACCGTAGGCCGGGCCGGGCGCCGGGACAACCGCATTCCTACCGGTCGGCGGTCAGGACCAGGCCAGGGCGGCGCGGTGCTGCCAATACACCTCGGGCGGCTCCGGGGTCACCGGCAGGGCGTCACCGGTGACGTCCAGGGCGCGCAGGTTGGTGGTCAGCTGGGCCACGGTGGCGGCGCCCGACAGCACCGTCGAGGCCCAGGGCTGCCGGAGGGCCGCCGCGATCGCCTCGGCGTCGCGGTCGGCGAGGCGGCCGTTGGCGAGGGCCTCCTTGACGATCACGTGGCGGCCCTCGGCGTGGGCTTCGGCCAGCGCCGGGCCGGCGGACGGCTCCAGCGGGTTCCACGTCGCCTGGACGCTGCGGAACAGCGGGGCGCCGTCGACCTCGACGCGTAAGGCGGTGCGGACGGCGTCGGCCTGGTGCGGGCCGCTGGTCGACAGGCCGATCGTCACGCCCTCGGCGGCCAGGGCGGCGAGGCGGTCGTGGAGGGCGCGGTCGGTCAGGGCCGGGCTCTGCGGGGTCACGGAATGGATGTGATACACGTCGAGGCGCGCGCCGAGCAGGCCGCGGGTCTCGGCCAGCTGCCGCTCGAACGTCGCCGGGCTGTGGTCCTTGGTCTCGTGGACGGGCGCGTCGACCCGCCAGCCGGCCACATACGTATACCCCCACTTGGAGCCCACGACGACGTCGTCGTGGCCGTCGAGCCAGCGGGCGACGAACTCCTCCGCCAACCCGTAGGACCGGGCCACGTCGACGTAGCGGACGCCCGCGGCGTAGGCGGCGTCGAGCAGCTCGTGGCTGCGGCGGCGGAGCCCCTCGACCGAGCGGTCCGGGGGCAGGTCGCGGTCGCGGCCGAGGTTGATGTAGCCGGGGCGGCCGACGGCGGCCAGGCCGAGGCCGATCCGCCGTACGGGAACACTGAGGTCGAGCCGGTCGAGCGCCATGCCTCCATTATCGGAGCCGGCGTACCGCCACCACCGCGGCCACGATGATGAGCAGGGCGATGCCGCCGAGCAGCCCGAGCAGGCCGTAGTGCCGGGACGGCGACGGCGCGGGCCGGGCCGGCTCGGCGCCGGCCTGCGCGCCGGCGGACGGGGGAGTGCGGTGCAGCTCCTCCGCCTCGGCCGGGGTGACCAGGTGGCCGACCGTCGAGCCCTTCGGCAGCGCGAAGCCCCAGTCGAGCAGCATCGAGGCCTGCTTCCAGGTGCGCCCGGGCACGATCTCGGCGCCCATGAGCGTCACGACGAGCCGCCGGCCGTCGCGCTGGGCGGCGCCGACGTACGTGTGCCGGGCCTCGTCCGTGAAGCCCGTCTTGCCGCCGAGCGCGCCCTGGTAGTTGGTGAGCAGCTTGTTCTCGTTCTGGATCTGGAAGCCCTTCGGGTCCTTCGGCGGCTGGGCCGGCCACTGGAACGTCGGCCTGGTGTCATACTGCAGGAAGTCGGGCCGGTCGAGGTCGACCCGCGCGATGAGGGCCAGGTCGTAGGCGCTCGTGAGCTGGTCGGGGGCGTCCAGCCCGGACGGCGTCACGGCGTGCGTGTCGTCGGCCCCGAGCCGGCGCGCCTCGGCGTTCATGGCGGCGATCGTCGCGGGCACCCCGCCGTCCCCACCGGCCACCCGGGCGAGGGCGTTCGCGGTGTCGTTGCCCGATTGCAGCAGCAGCCCGTACCACAGCGTCGACACCGGGTACTTCCCGCCGACGATCATCCCGACCGCCGAGCTGTCCGCCGGCAGCGCCAGGTCCTCGGCGGTCGCCTCGACGACCAGGTTCGGGTCGAGCTTGGGCAGCGCGGTCGCGGCGAGCAGCAGCTTCTGCACGCTCGCGGGCCGCCGTCGCAGGTGCGGGGCGCAGGCCCCGAGCACCTCGCCGGTGTCGAGGTCGGCGACGACCCAGGACATGGCCGAGAGCGCCGGCGGGGCCGGTGTGCCGTCGGGGCCGGCGAGTCCGGTGGTGCCGAGGCGCTCGCCACCGACGGGGGCCTTCGACGTGTCCCGCGGCGGCGACGGCGGCGTGGGCGGGATCGTGGCGATGGACGCGTACGGGCACGGCACGACCGCGTCCGCGGGCGCGCTCGCGGCGGGCGTCGGCGACGCCAGCAGTACGACACCTGTCACCGCCGCCAGAAAACCGGATCCAGCCATGGCGGGCAACCTACAACGGATGGCCGGGGGTGAGCAGCCGCGGGTCGTAAGATCATCGGTGCACGGAAGGGGCGTCGTGGTGCCCGCGGGCCGCCGCCGTCGGGCGGGCGTGGGGCGGGTGGGCCGCCGGGCGGGCCGGCCACCAGAAGCGTTCGCCGAGGAGCAGGGCGATCGCCGGCACCACCACCGTGCGGACCACCAGGGTGTCCAGGACGACGCCGATGCCGACGATCACGCCGATCTGGGTCAGCACGATGACCGGCAGGACGCCCAGGACCGCGAACACCGCGGCCAGCAGGATGCCCGCCGACGTGATCACGCCGCCCGTCGCGGCCAGGGCCCGGACCGTGCCGGCGCGGGTGTCGCCGCGGCGGGATGTCTCCTCGCGGGCCCGGGTGACCAGGAAGATGTTGTAGTCCACGCCCAGTGCCACCAGGAACAGGAAGCTGAGCAGCGGCACGGTCGCGTCCAGGGCCGGGATGTCCAGGAGCCGGGTCAGGACCAGGCTCGCGGCGCCCAGGCTGGCGGCGTAGCTCACCACGACCGTCAGCAGGAGCAGCACCGGGGCCAGCAGCGACCGCAGCAGGACCACCAGCACGAACAGCACCACGGCCAGGACGAGCGGCACGACCACGCGGTCGTCGTGGCGGTTGGCCTCGCGCTTGTCCAGGTCGGCCGCTGGTGGGCCGCCGACCAGCAGGCCGGGGTCGACCGCCCGCAGGGCGCGCACCGCCGCGTCGGCCCCGGGGGTGCCGGAGCCGGCGGTGAGGTCGACGCCGACCTTCACCAGGGCACCGTCGTCGGAGCGCTCCGGGCGGCCCACCGCGGCGACGCCGTCGACGTCGTCGAGCGCGGCGACCAGGCGGTCCGCGGCAGCGGAGGGGGCCACCACGGTCGCCGGCTGCGACGAGCCGGCCGGGAAGTGGCGGGCGAGGGCCTCCTGGCCGGCCACCGACTCGACCCGGGTGCGGAACTGCTCGGTCTGGGCCAGGCCGATCGACGTGCCGGTGAGGCCCAGCGACAGGCCGGCCAGGGCGACCGCGGCGGCGACGAGCACGAGCGCGGGGCGGCGGCCGACGGCGTGGGCGACGCGGGACCAGACGCCGCGCTCGGTCGGGTCCGTGCTGCCGGCCCGCGGTACGAATGGCCAGAAGACGCCCCGGGGCAGGCTGACCAGGGCGGCCGGCAGGACGACGAGGCCGAACAGCAGGGCGACGGTGACGCCGATGGCGGCCGCGACGCCGAGGGTGCGGTTGCTGGTGAGGACGGCCGCGAGGAGCGTGAGCAGGGCCAGGACGACCGTGCCGGCGCTGGCGACGACGGCGGGGGCGGCGCCGCGCAGGGCGGCGGCCATCGCCGTGCGGCGGTCGTCGGTGTGGCGCAGCTCCTCGCGGTACCGGGAGACGAGGAGCAGGGCGTAGTCCGTGCCGGCGCCGAAGACGAGCACGGAGACGATGCCCGCGACGGAGGCGTCGGTGCGCTCGCCGACCAGCCGCGCCACCCAGGGCAGCAGCTTCGCCACCACCTGGTCGCCGGTGCCGATGACGGCGAGCGGGACGATCCACAGGAAGGGGCTGCGGTACGTCAGGAGCAGCAGCACGGCCACGACGCTCGCGGTGGCGACGAGCAGCCGCACGTCGGCGCCCTCGAACGCGGCACCGAAGTCGCGGCCGAAGGCGGGTCCGCCGGTGACCTGGGCGGTGAGCCCGGCCGGCAGCCCGGCGTCGCGGACCGTGGCGCGCACCCGGTCGACCTGGTCGCGCACGACCTGCTCGTCCGGGGATTCGGTGAGCGTCACCGGCACGAGCGCCGCCCGGCCGTCGTCGGAGAAGACCGCGCGCCCCTGGACGGCCGACCCGATCGCCCCGCGGTCGGCGTCGGTGAGGGGCCCGTCGGCCCGCTCGAACACGACGATCACGGTGGCGGTGCGGCCGCTCGGGAACCGGTCGGCGAGCTCGGTGACCCGCGTCGACTGCGCGCCCGCGGGCAGGCCGTCGGCGGGGTCGGCCGCCGGCTGGGCCGGCGAGGTGAGGAACACCAGGGCGGTCAGCGCGGCCGCGACGAGCAGCACGGCGACGGCTCCGGCCCGGCTGGTGACCACGGCCGCCACGCGAGTTCCCACGAGTTGCCCTTCTCGAAGTTTCCACGATCGAAACATCCGCGCGGATATCGACGCAAGTTTCGACGCAACGTATGTTAGGTGGAATCACGTTCGTGGGTCGCCTGCGGCCCACCTGACGCGCCCCCCGCTGGTGCTGCTGCACGGCGCGATCGCCAACTCGGCGTCCTGGATGGGCGACGCCGCCGAGTGGTCGCAGCGGTTCCGCGTCTACGCGGTCGACGTCATCGGCGAGGCCGGACTCAGCGCGCCGGCCCGCCCGCCGCTCGACTCCGACGCGTACGCGGCCCGGCTCGACGACGTGCTCGACGGGCTCGGCCTGCGCGGCGCGTCCTTCGCCGGCATCTCGCTCGGCGGCTGGCTCGCCCTCGACTACGCGATCCGCCGGCCGGACCGCGTCGACCGGCTGGCGCTGCTCAACCCGGGCGGCGTCACGGCGGCGATTGCCGAGTTCCTGTCCCGGTAGGACGCGTGAGCCGCCCCGCTCAGGCGCCGTCGGCGCGGATGCCGAACGTGTCGCCGTAGACCTGCAGCCGGATCGGCACCTGTTTGCGCAGGGTGCACGATCCGCCGGCGGGCAGCACCCGCCGGCACGTGGCCGCGTCGCCCGGCGACGGCGTTCCGGACGCCTCCTGTGTGGTGTCGACCGCGTACCCGGCGGCGACCAGCCGCTCCAGCACCGGCAGCGGCAGCCAGTCCGGCCGGTCGCCGCCGCGGGCCGGGAGCTCCACCTCGGCCGACGGGCAGGCGTCGAGGCACGCGATCGGCATCGAGCCGGGATCGGAGCGCACGCCCGCGGCGGCCAGCTCGGCGACCGGGATGCCCAGGGCGGTCGCGACGGCGTCGTCGACCTTCCGGGTGGCCTTCCTCGGGTCGGTGGTGCAGCCCGCCGCCAGCCCCACGACCAGCACCACGGCCACCGCCGCCCACCGTCTCATGGGCCCGATTCTGCCGGGCCGGCCCGGCCGCCGGTGTCTGCGGCGCGACACGGTCCCGCCCGTCGCGTTTCGTCGGGGAAAAGATCCTGCAGGATGAGTGCACATTGATCCGGGCGGGTGTATGGTCGGCCGCACCCGCCAGGGGAGGCCGCCATGGTGTTCAAGGTCGACGTGCCGCCGGAGCTCGTCCAGGGTGACGTGGACGAGGGGTACGGCCCGGTTGCCGACGCGTTCCGCCGCAACTTCGCCGAGCGCGGCGAGGTGGGCGCGGCCTGCTGCGTCTACCGCGACGGGCGCAAGGTGGTCGACCTGTGGGGCGGCTACCGCGACGGCCGCTCCCGCGCGCCCTGGCGGGAGGACACGCTCGTCACCGTCTTCTCCACCACGAAGGGCGTCTCCGGGCTGGCGGTCGCCGTCGCCAACGCGCGTGGCCTGCTCGACTACGACGCGACCGTGGCGACGTACTGGCCGGAGTTCGCCGCCGAGGGCAAGGCGGCGATGACGGTCCGGCAGCTGCTGTCGCACCAGGGCGGGCTCGCCGCCATCGACCGCCCGCTCAGCGTCGCCGACCTGGCGGACCTCGACGTGGTCGCCGCCGCCCTGGCCGCGCAGCGTCCGGCCTGGGAGCCGGGGACCCGCCACGGGTACCATGCCATCTCCCTCGGCTGGTATGAGGGCGAGCTCATCCGGCGGGTCGACCCGAAGGGCCGCTCCCTCGGGCGGTTCTTCGCCGAGGAGATCGCCGCCCCGCTCGGCGCCGAGTTCCACATCGGCGTGCCGGACACCGTCGACCCGGACCGGATCGCGCACATCCACGGCTACAAGCCGGCCGAGCTGCTGCTGCACATGGGCACCATGCCCCGCGGGTTCGTGCTCGGCTTCCTCAACCCGCGCAGCGTGACCGCCCGGTCGTTCGCCAACCCGAAGGTGCTGTCGGAGACCGGCAACTACAACCTGCCGGAGGTGCGGCGCCTGGAGCTGCCGGCGGCCAACGGCACCGGCGAGGTGCGCGCGATCGCCCGCGCCTACGCCGACGCCGCGACGGGCGGCCCGGTGCTGGGCCTCACCCCGGCGACCCTCGACGCGCTGATCCGCCCGGCCGCGCCGCCGGCGGGCGGCCTGCACGACGTGGTCCTGCGGGTCGACTCCATCTTCTCCCTGGGCTACGTGAAGCCGTTCCCGAGGTTCCGCTTCGGCGCCGCGGGCAACCAGGCCTTCGGCACCCCGGGCGCCGGCGGCTCGTTCGGCTTCGCCGACCCGGAGACGGGCATCGGCTTCGCCTACGCCATGAACCGGGCCGGGTTCCACCTCTGGGACGACCCGCGCGAGCTGGCCCTGCGTGAGGTGTTGTACCGCACGGTGCTGGGCGAGCGGACCCAGCACCCCGACCCGCGCTGAGTCAGACCCCGATGCGGTGCCACGGGCCCCAGACGGCGAACGTCATGCCGCGGCTCGCCTGGATGTTCACGAACAGCGTGTGCCCGTCGGGGCTGAACGTCGAGCCGGCGAACTCGTCGTTGAACCGCTGCGTGCCGGTGCTGCTCACCAGCCGGTTGAGGGCGATGTCGAACAGGTGCCCGTCGCGGGTCAGGCCGCGCAGGTAGTTGTCGTTGACGTTGTCCTCGCAGACCACGAGCGTGCCGCGCGGGCTGGTGGTGACGTTGTCGGGGAAGTCCAGCACGTCGGGGCCCGGCGACTCGTAGAGCAGCCGCAGCGTGCGGGAGCGGATGTGGTACGCCCAGATCTGGCCGGACCCGTTGCCGTAACCGTCGGCGATCGGCCCGAGCGCGGTCTCGGCCGGGCCGCCGCCCTGCGTCGAGGTGAAGTACACGACCCCGTCGTCGTAGGCGGAGCCCTCCAGCCGCGAGAAGTAGGCGGCGCCCTGCGCCCAGCCCTGGCGGGCCACGTGCGTGAGGGCGGTGTCGTTGGGGGTCGGTGCCGGCTGCCCCGGCGTGTACGGGAACGTGGGCGCCGGGTCGTCGATGTCGACCCACTCGACCCGGTAGCTCGCGCCGGCTGGCTGGGCCGCGGCGAGGTCGACGTTCGGCCGCCCCTTCACCCGCAGCATCTGCAGCCGCCCGCGGTTGTCGAGCCGGCCGGTCCGCATCGGGTTGCCGCGGGGGGTGTACCGGTAGAAGCCCGACGGCCAGCCGAAGTTGTCCTCGGTCAGGTAGAGCGCGCCGCCCTCGGGATCGAAGGCGACCGACTCGTGCGCGAAGCGCCCGGCGGCCGTCACCGGCGTGCGGTCCGACGCGCCGCCGACGGGGACCTCGAAGATGAACCCGTGCGGCTTGGTCAGCGGCACGTTGCTCACGCCGGTGAAGTCGGCGCCGACGTCCGGCCCGTTGACGGTCTCCTCGCAGGAGATCCAGGCGCCCCACGGCATCCGCCCGCCGGAGCAGTTCATCTGGGTGCCGTTGAGGCTGGTGCGGGCGCGCACGACCTCGCCGTACCGGGTCACCTCGACCGTCGTCGTCCCGCCCTGCGCCGCCGGGTCGTAGGCCTGGGACGCGTCGCCGAACGCCGGCCCGGGGTTGTTGAGCTCGTGGTTGCGCACGAGCACCACGGTGCCGCGCCGCCCCCGGAACGCGCCCATCCCGTCGTGCCGGCCGGGCAGCGCGGTCCCGTCGTCGAGCACGACCGGCGCCTCGGTGTCGTGGAACGAGCGGTACTGGAAGCCGGCGGGCAGCCACAGCCGCACGGCGCCGTCGCGCAGGTCGGGCACCGGCCCGAGCGGTGCGGACGGCGGGGGTGGCGCGGCGTTCGCGGCCCGGCTGACGAAGCCCAGGAACGGCCCGCCGAGCAGTGCGCCGCCGGTGGCGGCGGCCGCGCCGCGGAGCACGGCACGTCGATCGAGTCCGGTCATTGCCCGATCGTGCGACCACCCCAGCCGTCTCGCAACCTTCCGTTCATCACATGTTCATCTCAGATCAGGCAGTTGCCCATGGCGGTCTCCTCTCACAGCAGGTCGGCCAGCAGGGCCGCGGCCTCGGCGGCCCCGCCGGTCTCGACGGGTCGGTAGGCGGTCTCCCGGCCGATCTCGGCGGCGATCGCCGCGGCCAGGACGTCGGGGGTCAGGTCCGCGTAGGCCAGCCGGCGGCCGGCGCCGTACTGCCGCAGCCGGTGCGTGACGTGGAACTGCTGCTCGAAGTGGTGGCGCAGCGGCACGTACAGGAACGGGCGGCCCAGCGCGGTCAGCTCCATGCAGGTGCTCAGGCCGCCCTGCACGATCGCGAGGTCGCTCGCGGCGAGCAGCCGGTACAGGTCCGGGACGAACGGGTGCACCTCCAGCCCCGGGCGCGCCGGGAACCCGGCCGGGTCGATGCGCGGCCCGGTGACGACGACCATCCGCAGGCCCGGCACGAGCCGCGCGGCCGGCCCGAACGCGGCCACGACGCGGCGCAGCAGGTGCCCGCCGACCCCCGACCCGCCGACGGTCACCACGCACACCCGCTCGTCCGGCCCGAACCCGAGCCCGGCCCGCAGCGCCGCCCGGTCCGGCAGCGCGGCCGGGTCGAACCCGGTGACGTACCCGGCGAACGAGTAGTGCTCGGCCGTCCACTCGCGGATGCCCGGCAGGCCCGGCCCGAACGACGCGTCGACCACGTCGCCCGGGTTGCCGACGAACACCGCCCGGTCGCGCACCCGCGGGAACCGGGCGATGTGCTCGATCATCTCGGCGTTGTAGTCGGCGGTCACCAGCGCCTCGCGGGGGTCGCCGTCGGGCATCGGCAGGTTGCCGACGAAGTCGGTGAGCCACGCGTACGCGTACCGCTTCAGCTCCGGGTTCTCGTGCAGGAAGTGGTCGACGTCCCACGCCTCGTCGCCCACCACGAGGTCGTACCCGCCGTCGCGCACCACGTCGTGGAAGACCATGAAGTTGGCGACCAGGATCTCGTCCATCCGCCGCAGCGCCTCGAAACAGTGCAGGTCGTGCTCGCCCGCCTCGTCCTCGATGTGCGCCGACTCGCTGACCAGCCAGCGGCTCGCCGGGTGGACCCGCTCGCCGGCCGCCTCGAGGACCCGGGTCACCGGGTGCTGCGCCAGCCAGTCGATCCGCACGCCGGGCTGCCGCTCCCGCAGCGCCTTCGCGACCGCCACGTCGCGGCGGGCGTGGCCCAGCCCGATCGGCGACGAGAGGTACAACACCTTCCGCTGCCGGCTCGCCCACCGCGACCACGTCTTCGGTGCGTTGTGCGGCGGTGCCAGCCGCTCGGCGAACTCGTGGATGCGCAGGTTCACCGCCACCGGATCGCGCGCGAGCGGGATGTGCCCGGCACCGCGCAGCGTCACCAGCTCGCCGCCGGTCCGCTCGGCGATCACCTCGCTCCGCTTGACCGGACTGACCCGGTCGTCGTCGCCGTGCAGCAGCAGCACGGGCGTGGTGATGCGGGCGCACCACTCCTCGAGCGTCGGCCGGTCCGGCCGGGCACCTCGGCTCTCCGCGACGAGCACCGCGCCGGAGGTCTCGCGGCCCCAGCCGACCGCGTCCTCGATCTGCTTCGTGGAGTGGGGTTCGGGGAAGCACTGACCGAAGAAGAACCAGAGGAAGTCGTCGAGGTCGGTGGTCCACTGGTCGTGGTGGTACTTCGCCCAGTGCTCGGGCGGGTCCGGCTCGACGAACGGGACCCGCGAGGGGCTCAGCCCGCTGCGGTCGGTGTACTTCGACCGCCCCGGATCCGCGTAGTCGACGGACGCGCCGATCAGGACGGTGCCGAGCACGCGGTCCTGGTGGTTGGCGGCGAGGTCGAGGGCCCAGTTGGCGGCCTTCGACAGCGCGACGAGGACGGCCTTCCCGGTGCCGGTGGCGTCGAGCACCGCGCGGGCGTACGCGACCTGCGCATCCTGGTCGTAGGCTGCGGGTTCGAGGGGCCGGTCGGACCCGCCGTTGCCCGGCCCGTCGTACGTGACGACGCGGTGGTGCCTGGCGAGGTAGGGGATCTGCGCTTTCCAGAACCGCTTGTGGACGACGGTCCAGGCGGGCATGAGCAGCAGCGTGGGCGCTCCGTCGCCGTACACCTCGTAGTGAACCTTGACGCCACGGTGCTCGACGTGCCCTTCGGCGTCGGCTGTCCTGGCCCGCATGCTGCTCCTCCTCCGCTGGGGCTGTCCTGGTTGCCTGGCTGCCTGTTCCGCTGGTGCTGTCCTCCGACACCGGTCGGTCGACCGACCGAACTTTGTTCGGAGACCTGCTCTGTTCGGTCGGTCGCTCGACCGAGCCGTGGTGCTGTGCTCGCTTCCGGTCGGTCGACCGACCGAACTTGTTCGGAACCCTTCGCCGCTCGGTCGGTCGACCGACCGAGCGGCGGGCGTGCTGCCCTCGGTCGGTTGACCGACCGAGCTAGCCGGAGGCCCGTCGTCCTTGGTCGGTCGTTCGACCGAATCGGCATTGGTTGGGACCTGTCGGTCGGTCGACCGACCGAATTTTCAGGCGCGGTGGGTATCGGTGTGGTGGGCTGAGCGTGTGGGCTGTGCGAGGTCGGTCTCTCGGTCGACCGAGAGTGCTCCGCGTTGCGGTCCCAGGCCCGAGCGCTCCGTCGGGTCATGATCAACGGAAGGTTTTGGCTGCTATAGCAGCCATTTGTTTCCCTTGATCATGCCGTTGGGCATCGGGCCCTGCCGAAGTCGCCGGCCTCGGGTCCGCCGTCGTTGCGGTGTGTCTCCGTGCCTTGCCTGCTGGCGCTGCGTCACTCTCAGTACGTGCAGTGTCACCGGAAATTCGGTCGGTCGACCGACCGACCCTCAGTACGTTACTGTTCGGGCGTCCGACCGAATTGAGGAGTGTCGTCGTGCCGACAGAGGTTCCGGCCCGGATCATGGATGCGACCCGTGCGTGTCTGCTCGCCGAGGGGTACGCGAACCTGTCCACGCGCACCGTCGCCCGCACGGCCGGCGTGCCGGTGAGCCAGATCCACTACCACTTCGGCAGCAAAGAGAACATGGTCCTGGCCATGCTCGCCCACGAGAACCAGCGCCTCGTCGCCCGCCAGCGGCAGATGTACGCCACCCAGGTCCCGCTCTCCAAGCGGTACCGTCAGGCCTGCGACTTCCTCGACATCGACATCACGTCCGGGTACGTCCGGATTCTCCAGGAGGCCATCGCCGCCGGCTGGACCGAGCGCGCCGTGGCCGACCAGGTGCTCGCGATGCTGCGCGGCTGGACCGACCTGCTGGTGACCGTGGCCAGGGAGGCCGAGGAGCGGTTCGGGACCCTCGGGCCGTTCACCGCCGACGACGTCGCCACGCTCGTCGCCGTCGCGTTCATCGGCGGGGAGGCGCTCATCCTGCTCGGTGACCCGGACTGGTCCAGCAGGGTGCGGGTGGCGCTGCGGCGGTTCGGCGACCTCATCGAGCTGATGGAGGATCGGGTGGAGGGTCGAGCCTGACGCCGCCCAGGGCGTCGAGGAACGTGCGGGCCCAGTGGTCCACGTCGTGCTCGCGCAGGTGTGCCCGCATGCGGCGCATCCGGGTCCGCAGGTCGTCCGGGGTGGCGCGCAGCGCGGCCGTGATGCCCCGCTTGAGGTCGTCGACGTCGTAGGGGTTGACGAGGAACGCGTCCTCCAGCTCGGCCGCGGCGCCGGTGAACTCGCTCAGCACCAGGGCGCCGCCCTCGTCCTGGCGGGCGGCGACGTACTCCTTCGCGACCAGGTTCATGCCGTCGCGCAGCGGGGTGACCAGCATGACCTCCGCGGCGAGGTACAGCGCCTGCAGCTCCTCCGGCGAGCGCGTCTGGAAGAGGTAGTGCAACGGTACCCGGCCCACCTCGCCGAATTCGCCGTTGATCCGGCCGACCTCGCGCTCGACGCGCTCCCGCAGCTGCTGGTACTGCGCGACCCGCATCCGGCTGGGTGTGGCCAGCTGGATCAGGACCACCTCGTCGACGGACAGGGCGCCCTCGGCCAGCAGCTCGCCGTAGGCCTCGATCCGTTGCTCGATGCCTTTCGTGTAGTCGAGCCGGTCGACCCCGAGCAGGATCCGCCGGTCGCCGCCGAGGTCTTCTTGCAACCGTTGACGCTCCAGCAGTACCGCCGGAGCGTCGGCCATCCGCTCACTCCCGGCGACGTCGATCGAGATCGGGAACGCCCGGGCGGTGACCGTGCGCCCCTCGTAGGCGACCGTCTCGCCGCGCGGGTGCAGGCCGGCCAGCCGCGCGGCCAGCTGCAGGAAGTTCTCCGCCGCGAGGGGCCGCTGGAAGCCCACCAGGTCGGCGCCGAGCAGCCCGCGCAGGATGTCGCTGCGGCCCGGCAGCTGCATGAACAGCTCGACGGGCGGGAACGGGATGTGCAGGAAGAAGCCGATGCGCAGGTCGGGCCGTGCCGCGCGGAGCATGGCCGGCACGAGCATGAGCTGGTAGTCGTGGATCCACACGGTGGCGCCCTCGCCGGCCACCTCCGCGGTGGCCTCGGCGAAGCGGCGGTTGACGGCCTCGTAGGCGCGGCGCCAGAGCCGCTTGTGCACCGGCTGCTCGACGGCGTCGTGGAACAGCGGCCAGATCGTCGAGTTCGACTCGCCCTCGTAGTAGCGGTCGACGTCCTCGGCGCTCAGCGGCACCGGCCGCAGGTACACCCCGTCGTCCTTGAACGGCCCGGTGTCGTCCTCGACGGCTCCGGTCCAGCCGACCCAGGCCCCGCCGGAGTTGTGCGCGATCGGCTCGAGGGCGCTGACCAGCCCGCCCGGGCTGCGCGCCCAGGTGCCGTCGTCGGCCCGGTCGACCGGCAGCCGGTTCGCGACCACGACGAAGCGGTAGTCCACAGATTGCCTGTACCCCGTGCAGGCTCCCTGTATCAACCGGCGGCCGGGTCGATCCGGAGCAGGATGGACTGCGGGCTCGTGCCGGGCTCCGGTGCCGAGGCGAAGCGCGCGTACAGCGAGATGCGCGCCGGCGCGCCGGGGACCCGGAGCCGGTAACCCAGGGTGTGTGAGGCGGACGGCCCGGTGCGTGGCAGCACGTCGGCCGGGCCGAACGTCTCGTCGAGCTCGTACCGGGTCAGCGCCCAGGGCAGGGATCCGGGCTGGGAACCGGGCTGGGAACCGGCCGGGAAGCGCAGCTCGACGCTCGCCCGCGACAGCTCGCCGGCCGTCACCAGCGGCGGCGGGATCGTCGGGGTGCCGAACGCGTCGCGGATCTCCTCCGTGCTGCCGGTTGCCACCGCGCACAGCCGTTCGCTCATCGCCCGCAGCTCCGCGGCGCCCGGCGGGTGCCGCAGGACCGGCATGAGGTCTACCCAGATCCGGGCCAGCTCGGGATAGTCCGGCGCCACGCCCGACGCGTAGATCGCGAGGCCCTCGCGCGCGTGGCGGGCCGCTTCGGTGTGGCGCTGCTGGCCGTGCAGCAGCTTCGCGCAGAACAGCCTGTGCGTGCCCAGGAGCACGGGATGGGACTCCGCCGCGATCGCCTGGCCGATGCGCTCCTCGCTGCGCCGCTCGTCGCCGAGATCCAGCCACAGCGATGCCAGGGACGCGTAGACGTCGGCGGCCACCGTCACGTCGGCCAGCATCGCGTCCGCCGCCGTCACGAGGTCGAGCGCCCGTTCCCGGTCGCGGTGCACGCGCAGCCGGCGCCGGGCCTCCCGCACCAGCTCCTCGACGGTCACGGCCGGGCCAGGTCGGCCGGGAGGCCCGTCGTGCGCAGCGCCAGGACGTTCGTGGCGGCGCCCAGCGCGGCCAGGACGGCCGCCCGGGCGAAGGCGGTGTCGCCGGGGTGCCGCGCCCGCAGCCGGGTCGCCCGCGCCCGCACCGCCGGGTGGTCCGCCTGCACGACGTCGCAGGCGGCGAGGAAACGGTCGGTCGTCACCGGGCGAGCCTACGTCCATCCGACCGTCCATCCGACCTGAGGCGGAGTGCCCGCAACCTTGACGAGGTCTGCGGGCCGCAGTAGATTCCTGAAAACCTTTTCGGTCATGTTTCGAGTCCGTCAGCGGGGGGCGGCCGAGACCGGGAATGCCTGCTCCGCCGCACGTTGCACCCCCGACGACACCCCTACCGACCCTGGCTCCGGGCATCGCCGCAAGAGCACGCCGCCGAAATCCATTTCCGAAACCCGGCGGGCGGGCTCGGTCGTGCGCGGGCGCCGCTGGGAGACGCCCTATGACATCCCGCATCCTTCGCGCGCTGGCGGTCGCCGCGGCCGGGCTCGCGCTCGTCGCGTGCACCGCGACGCCGACGCCGAAGCCGGCACCGCCGCCGGTCGACGGTGCCGACAGCGGCGGGCGGCTGCTGCTGTGGGCGCCCGCCGCGCTCGAGGTGCAGGCCACGCTGCTCGCCGACGCCTACAACGCCACCCACACCAACCAGGTCGAGCTGACGCTCGTGCCCGCGGCCGACTACCCGGCCCGGGTCGACGCGGCGGCCGGCCGCAACGCGCTGCCCGACCTGTTCGCCGGCGCCGTCGCCGACGTGCCGGGATGGACCCGGCGCGGGCTCTACCAGGACGTCACCGGCCGCATCGACCGGCTGCCGTTCGCCGCCCGGATCAACCCGGCGCACCTGGAGGCCGGCACCAGCGGCGGCGCCCGGCACGTCCTGCCGTTCGTGGTCCAGCCGCAGGGCGGGGACGCGGTCGGCATCTCCCGCGACTCCCACAAGGCCGACCAGGCCTGGAACTTCCTCTACTGGCTGCTGTCCGACGAGGCCCAGGTCCATGTCCTGGCCCGCAACGGCGACCCGACGGCCCGGGACGACCTCTGAACGCGCCCTCCGAAAACCTTTGTGATCGATTTCGCCCCATCAGCACCACCAGGAACGGAGCAATGAGACCACGAACCGCGGCGAAGGCCGCCCTCGCCGGGCTGGCGGTGACATTCCTCGTCACCCTGCCGGCCCACGCGGCACCCCCCAACGCCAACACCCCGTACCCCGTCTTCACCGGCGCCGCCGACCCGGTGCCGGACCAGCGCACCGGCTACCACGTCCGCAACCAGCTGCAGGCCGTCTTCGACGCCGACCTGGCCGCGGGCGCCGGCTCCTCCACCGACAGCGACTTCTGGATCGACCGCATGCTCGCCCGCACCGGCAACGCGCCGGGCGGCTCGAACGGCGACGCCAACCAGTACCTCTTCAGCCGTGGCCGCGCCGTCTTCATGAAGACCCACCAGCCCGCCACGCTCGGCTTCGGCGGCGAGGTCGCCTACGTCGAGTCGATCGCCGGCGGCCAGGGCGCGTACACCGTCACCGTCTCCCTCAACGGCACGGACGTCACGCTCGCCGAGGACGCCGCGCAGCGCAAGCAGACGCCGAGCTACTGGCGCGGCGTCTTCACCAACAGCGCCAACGGGCTGCGGATCGTCGAGACCAAGTTCATCACCGACGCCAACGTGGTCGTCACCAACCTCGAACTGTCCAGCACCAACGGCGCGGCCAAGACCGTGACGCTCACCGCGAGCTCGGCCTTCGCGAAGACGGCGGAGGCCAGCGGCGAGCTGACCGGCGCGGTGCGGGCGTTCAACCGGCTCACCAACCTGTTCCCGCGCTTCTCCGGCGACGGCTTCACGCCGGTCGACGGCACGCTCCGCCAAACCCTGGCGGTACCGGCCACCGGAGTGACAAGGACCAAGGTACAGCTGGGCTTCGTCACCAAGGAGAACCCGGCCTCGCTCACCGAGTACCAGCAGTACAAGGCGGCGACGCCGGCCACCGCCTACACGCAGCACGTCACGAACTACAACCAGTGGTGGGCCGACAACGTGCCCTACCTGGACACGCCCGAGAACAACATCGACAAGACGCTGTTCTACCGCTGGTGGCTCATGCGGTACAACTTCCTCGACGCCGACATCCCGGGCAACGACTACCAGTTCCCGACGTCGATGGAGGGCGTGCTCGGCTACAACAACGCGATCGTGCTCACGGTCGGCATGTTCGTCGACGACCTGAAGTACTTCCGCGACCCGGTCTACTCCTACGGCCCGTGGGTGTCGGCGGGTGAGGTGTCGAAGAGCTCGAAGTACGTCGACAACCCCGGCGACCCGGCGAACTGGTCGAACAGCTACACCGAGTACATCTCCGAGGCGGCCTGGCGCTCCTACCAGCTGCACGGCGGCCCGAAGGCGATCGCCGAGAACCTCGCCGAGTACGCCGAGTACGACGTCAAGGGCCTGCAGGACGCCTACGACTTCGACGGCAACGGCCTCATCGAGTACAACTGGGGCGCCATGACCGGCAACGACGCCGACGCGGTGTCGTTCGACTGGCGCTCGGGCTACATGGACCGCACCGAGAACGCGTACCTCTACTCCAACGCCAAGGCGGCCGCCGCGGCCTACCGCGCCGCCGGCAACACGTCGAAGGCGGACGAGATGGAGGCGTTCGCCGCGCAGATCAAGGCGGCGGTCCTGCAGTACCTCTGGGAGCCGGCCCGCGCCACGCCCGACGAGATGGGCCTGAACGGCAACCTCCTCAAGCACCGGCACGTCTCGTCCAACATGCTCGTGCCGTGGAAGGAGATCAACAACTACTACCCGTTCGCGGTCGGCCTGATGCCGAAGCCCGGCGACCCCGACTACACACAGCCCTACGTGGAGGCGCTGCGGCTGTTCGCCGACGCCGCGCAGTACCCCATCTTCCCCTTCACCACCGCCAACCAGGCCGACAAGGCCGCCGCCGCCGCGCAGGGCGACCCCGGCAGCAACAACTTCTCGGTCATCAACTCGACCGTGACGTTCCGGATGCTCTCGCAGGTGCTGCGCAACTACCCGACGGCGTACATCGACGCCGAGTGGTACAAGAAGCTGCTGTACTGGAACGCCTGGGCGCACTACCAGAACAACGGCGACAACCGGTACCCGGACCAGAACGAGTTCTGGGCCGACGGCTCGGCGACCGGCCAGAGCATCGGCTACCGCTCCTGGATCCACCACACGATCCTCGGCGCGACCAACTTCACCGTCATCGAGGACGCGATGGGCCTGCGCCCCCGCTCCGACGCGAAGGTGGAGCTCGACCCGATCAACATCGGCTGGGACCACTTCACCGCCAACAACATCCGCTACCGCGACCGTGACCTGACGGTCGTCTGGGACGCGCCCGGCGGGACCAACTACTACGGCCTCGCGGAGGGCTACTCGGTCTACCTCGACGGCGAGCTCGCGTTCACCACCGACAAGCTCGGCAAGGTCGTCTACGACCCCGCCACCGGCACCGTCGAGGCGGCCGCCGGCATCACCGTGCTGACCCACAACACCCGGTCGGTCAAGGCGCCGCAGGACGTCACGTTCCCGGCGGACGCCCGGATCGTCGACGTCATGGCGAAGGCCGGCGCCGACGTCGCCCCGGCCAGCACCGGCACCGCGAACATCGCCCAGGGCCGCCCGGCCACCGCGACGTTCTCGGCGAGCGGCCGCGGACCGTCCGGCGCGCTGAACGGCACGACGATCAACGAGCCGTTCTGGGGTACCGCCGGCTCGCCCAACGCCCAGGACTCGATGGAGATCGACCTGCAGGGCGACAAACCGATCGACGACGTGCGGGTGTACTTCTACAACACGTCGTCGACCGCGACCGTGCAGGGCTACGCCCCGCCGGCGCAGTTCACCGTCCAGTACGACGACGGCAGCGGCTGGAAGACGGTCGCGAACCAGAGCCGGTTCCCGGCCTACCCGCGGGGCAACCTCAACCAGGTCCGCTTCCCGCAGGTGACCGCGAAGAAGCTGCGGATCACCGTTCAGCACGCCCCGGGGTCGAGGACCGGCATCAAGGAGGTCCAGGCGTTCGGCACCGGCGTCGCCGCGCCGGCCGCCACCAACGCCGCGCCGCTCGCCGACGCGTGGGTCGACTCGTCCTACAGCCAGGCCGGCTCGGCCCGGCTGATCGGGCTCGCCCAGGACGACGGCAACCCCGGCAACCCGCTCACCGCGGCCTGGACGGTCGTCGACGCGCCGGACGGCGGGTCGGTCGCGTTCGACCCGGCCGACGCGCCGACCACGGTCGCCCGCTTCACCAGGTCCGGGCGGTACACGCTGCGGCTCACGGTCGGCACCTCCACGAAGGACGTCGTCGTCAACGCCACCGCGCTGACCGAGGGCGAGATCAACGTGGCCTCCACGGCCACCGCGTCGGCCAGCTTCACGGCCGGCTGGAACAACGTCAACGCGGTCAACGACGGCAAGCCGTCGCTGTTCACCGGCGGCGCGCAGACCGACCTGTGGGGCACCTGGACCGGCAGCGAGCCGGCCACCCGGTGGCTGCAGTACGACTTCCCGCAGGCGGTCCGGGTCGACAAGGCGTCGATCGACTTCTGGTCCGACAGCACCACCGGCGGCAGCGGCGTGGCCGTGCCGAGGTCGTGGAGGCTGCAGTACTGGAACGGCACCGCGTTCGTCGACGTGACCGGCGCGACCGGGTTCGACCCGGCCGTGCGCGGGCGGACCAACCAGGTCTCGTTCGACCCGGTCACCACGACGCGGCTGCGGGCGACGTTCAACGCGCTGCCGAACGCGGCCGGCACCGCCTACTCGGCGGTCGGCGTCTCCGAGTGGCGGGTGTTCGCGGCCGCCGCCGGCGCCATCCAGGGCGTCGACGCCCGGACCCAGGTGGGTGTCGTACCGACGCTGCCGTCCACCGTGGACGTCACGTACGCCGACGGCACCCGGCTCCCGGTGGCCGTGGCGTGGGGCGCGATCGACCCCGCGAAGGTGGCCGCCGTCGGCGACTTCACCGTCTCGGGCTTCGTCGCCGGCACCACGCTCACCGCGACCGCCCACGTGTGGGTCCGCGGGAGTGACCCGGTGCAGATCAACACCGTCGACCCGGTCACGGTCCCGACGAAGGTGGGCGTGGCTCCGGTCCTGCCGGCCGGCGTCACGGTCGGCTACAACGACGGTTCACGGCAGAGCGGCATCGCCGTCACCTGGGCGGCGATCGACCCCGCGAAGTACGCCGCCGAGGGCACCTTCGAGGTGACCGGGCAGGTGGCCGGCACCGACAAGACCGCCACGGCGACCGTCGTGGTCGGGGCCGGCGGCCCGCAGGACACCGCACCGCCGGTCGTGGTCGTCGCCACCGACCCGGCCCTGCCGAACGGCTGGACGTCGTCGAACGTCACGGTGACGGTCACCGCGACCGACAACCGCGACGCGTCGCCGGCGATCGAGGTCGCCGTCGGCAGCGGGGCGTGGCAGGCCTACACCGGGCCGGTCACGGTGTCCGCCGAGGGCGCCACCGCCGTCAAGGCGCGGGCCCGGGACGCGGCCGGCAACGTCTCACCGGTCAGCGAGCTGACGGTCGGCATCGACCGCACCGCCCCGACGGCGGCGGCCACGTTCGACCAGGCCGGCCGGTCGGTGACGATCACCGGCACCGACGCACTGTCCGGGATCGCGGCGCTGCAGTACCGGCTGACCGTCGGTGGTGTGGTGACGCAGGACTGGACGGCCGCGGCCGGGCCGGTGCCGATCGGCTCGGCGGCCACGACCGTCGACTACCGCTCGGTCGACAAGGCCGGCAACACCTCGGCCACCGGCTCCGTCCAGGTGCCCGAGGGTCAGGCGCCGGTCAACGTCGCCCGCACCGCGACGGCGTCCGCGTCGTACACGCCGGGCTGGCTCACCGCCGACAACATCGCCGACGGCGTGCAGCCGAGCGGGCCGGTCGGGCCGAACACCGACGTGTGGAACACCTGGCCGCAGGTCGGCGAGCAGTGGATCCAGCTCGACTGGGCCGCGCCCGTCACCGTCGACCGGACCCGGATCTGGTTCACCCAGGACCTCGACGAGTCCGGCGCCGGCGTGGCCCCGCCCAGCACCTGGAAGCTGCAGTACTGGGACGGCAGCGCCTGGAAGGACGTGACCGGCGCCTCGGCGTACGGCACCTCCGCCACGGAGTGGAACACCGTCACGTTCACGAAGGTCACGACGACGAAGCTGCGGGCGCTGCTCACCGCGAGCGGCACCGAGGAGGGCAAGGGCGCGCCCGGCGTGCAGGAGTGGGAGGTCTACGACGTCCCCGGCCAGCCTGCCCCGCAGTTCGACGTCGAGGTCCAGGCCCGCACCCAGTGCATCGGGACCAACGCCTACGTGTCGGTCAACGCCCGCAACGCCGACGACGTGCCGCTCACCATCGAGCTGGTCACGCCGTACGGGTCGCGGACGGTGACCGGGGTTGCCCCGGGCAAGGTCGCCTACCAGGCGTTCAACACCCGCGGTCCCTCCGTCGCCGCCGGGACGGTGACCGTGAAGGTCACCGGCCCGACCGGAACTGCCGAGATCACCGCCCCGTACACCGCTCTGAGCTGCGGCTAGTTGCATTCGCGGTGGCGGCCCTGACCGGCCGCCACCGCGTCCTTCCCCGAGGAGCACCGTGAGAGTTCTGTTCCGGGCGGCGGTCGCCGGTCTGGTCACCGCCGGGTTGCTGGTCGCGGCCGGCCCGGCCCACGCCGCCGACTCGTACACCTTCACCCACGCCGGCAACCCGATCCTCGCCGACGGCAGCTACTACTCGGCCGACCCGGCGCCGCTGGTCGCCGGCGACGACCTGTACATCTACACCGGCCACGACGAGGCCGGCCCGACCACCAACGACTTCGTCATGAACGAGTGGGGCGCGTTCCGTACCTCCGACGTCGCGTCGGGCCAGTGGACGCACTACCCGTCGCTCATGCGCCCCGAGACCGTCTTCGCCTGGGCCACCGCCGGGCGCGCCTACGCCGGCCAGGTCGTCAAGGGCGTCGACGGCCGCTACTACTGGTACGTCCCGATCAACGAGCGCGACAGCCCGGCGTCGGACAAGTTCGCGATCGGCGTCGCCGTCTCCGACAGCCCGACCGGGCCGTGGACCGACCACGCGGGCGGCCCGATCATCTCCCAGCGCGTCCCCGTCGCGAACACCATCCACAACATCGACCCGACGATCCTCGTCGAGGGCCAGCGGGTCTTCGTCTGGTGGGGATCGTTCAGCAACCTGCGCATGCAGGAGTTCCAGGCCGACATGAAGACCGCCGTCGGCACCCAGCGGACGGTCACCGGCCTCACCGGCTACTTCGAGGCCCCGTGGATCTTCAAGCGCGGCGCCACGTACTACATGGCGTACGCGGGCAACAACGCCGGCCCGACCTCGGCGTGCACCCCCGCCAACTACCACGCCTGCATCGCCTACGGCACCGCCGGCGCGCCCGAGGGGCCGTGGACCTACCGGGGCACCGTCCTCGCGCCGGTGTCCTCGACCACGAGCCACCCGGGCATCCTCGAGTACAAGGGCCAGTGGTACATCGCCTACCACACCGCCGACGCCGCCGGCGGCGGGCACTTCCGGCGGTCGGTCGCGATCGACAAGGTCGAGTGGGACGACACGCTCAGCCCGCCGCGGATGAAGCTGGTCACCCAGACACCCAGGAAGGAGCGCGACCGCACGCCGCGGGCGAACATCGCCCAGGAGGCGAAGGTGACCGTCTCCAACGAGCCGGTGCCCACGCAGTACTGGGTGAAGGCCCTCAACGACGAGATCGTGCGGGCCAACCCGCTGCCGCCGGACATGTGGGGCACCTGGACCGGGAGCAACCCGCCGCAGCAGTGGGCGCAGTACACCTGGGACCAGCCGGTGCGGGTCAGCGGCTCGCAGATCGACTTCTGGAACGACCAGCCGCAGGGCACCGGCGTCGGCGTCGCCGCCCCCGCCAACTGGAAGCTGCAGTACTGGAACCTCAGCTCCTCGCAATGGACCGACGTGCCGAACCCGAGCGGCTACCCGACGTCCACCTCGGGATTCCAGAACACCACGTTCGACGCCGTGACCACGACGCAGGTCCGCGCGCTGTTCAACGCCTCGACGAACGGCAGCACCTACTCGGCCGTGGCCGTCGAGGAGTGGAAGGTCCTCGCCGCGCAGCCGTCGCAGCCGGTCATCGCGCCGGGGATCACGGTCGAGGTCGGCGAGACCGACCTGCCCGGCACCCTGCCGGTGACATTCGGCCCCGCGCCGGCCGACGTGCTGCAGCTGCCGGTGTACTGGGACGCCGTCACGGCGGAGCAGGTCGCTGCGCCGGGGTCGTTCGCGATCCAGGGCAGCGTTCTCGGCTACGCCGCCGGCCGGGTCTCGACCACGGTCACCGTCATCTCGCCCGGCGACACCGCCGGTGACGTGACCGCGCCGACGCTGACGCTCACGCCGAGCGGCAGTGCCGGCACGGGCGGCTGGTACCGCTCGGCGGTCAAGGTGCGGGTCGCCGGCGTCGACGACCGCGGCGGCCGGCTGACCCTCACGTCCACAGTGGACAGCGGGCCGCCGGTCGTGGCCGGCCCGGTGCGGTTCACCGACGTCACCGTGTCGGGGGACGGGCAGCACTCCGTGTCCGCCACCGCGACCGACCGGGCCGGGAACACCTCCCCGGCGGCGAGCCTGCCGGTCCGCATCGACGCCACCGCACCGACCAGCACGGCGACCGTCGAGGCCCGCGCCGTCACGGTCGGCGCGACCGACGCCACCTCCGGCGTGGCCCGGATCGAGTACGCGGTCGACACCGGGGCGTGGAGCGCCTACACCGGGCCGGTCGCGGCGCCCGACAGCAACAAGCACACGGTGTCGTTCCGGGCGCTCGACAACGCGGGCAACCTGGAGACCGCCAGGACGGTCACCATCCCGGCCGACCTGTCCGGGCCGCTGTCCGGCAACGTCGGGCCGATCGCGACGCCGACCGCCTCGTACACGGCCGGCTGGAACAGCGTCGGCGCGCTCAACGACAACGCCGACCCGGCCAACCCGGGCCAGGCCCAGCTCTGGGGCACCTGGTCCGGCACCCGCCCGGCCACCCAGTGGGTGCAGTACGAGTGGTCGCGGCCGATCCGGCTCACCGGCGCCGAGCTGAAGTTCTGGCGCGACTCGAACCGGGGGACCGGCGACGGCGTCGCCGAGCCCGACGGCTGGTCGCTGCAGTACTGGGACGGCACCGCCTGGGTGGACGTGACCGGCGCCTCCGGAAACCCCGTGTACGGCACCAGCACCACCGCGTTCAACACCGTCACGTTCACCCCGGTCACCACCTCGCGGCTGCGGGCCATGGTCCGGGCCAACGGCAACGGCACCACGTACTCGGCGGTCGCGATCACCGAGTGGCGGGTCTTCGCCGACGACCCCGGCACCAGCCCGGCGGTCGTGCCGGTCACCGTCACCGTCCAGCCCCGCTGCATCGCCGGGAAGGTGTTCCTCGCCGTGCAGGCCCGCAACGACCACTCCTCGTCAGTCGACGTGGCCGTCGAAACTCCCTACGGCGACCGGTCCTTCACCGCCGTCGCCCCCGGCGCCGTCGCCTACCAGTCGTTCGCGGTGCGGGCGGCCACGGCGCCGGCCGGGTCGGTGACCGTCCGGGCCACCGGCGTCGTCGGCGGTACCACCGTCACCACGACCAGCACCGCCTCGTACACCGCGCACAGCTGCGCCTAGGTAAGGAGATCCCCCCGCAATGAACGCCCGAACCCGACTGCACGTGGTGACCGCCGGTGCCGTCCTGGCGAGCGTGGCCGCCTTCCCGGCGGCCGCCCACGCCGAGGACGGTGACTCTGCCGGCGTGCAGGTCACCGTCGACATCGCCGAGATCCGCGAACCCGGCGTCCTCGCCCTCAGCGTCGCCGGCAACGCCGTCGCGCTGACCGAGAACGGCTCGACCCTGCTGGTGCGCCAGTTCACCGGCACCCTGCCGACGGTGACCGTCACCGACACCCGCACCGCCGAGGAGGTGCCGGCCGGCGCGAGCTGGGCGGTGCTGGGCAGCTCGACGAACTTCACCGGCTCGGCCGGGCAGGCCCCGATCACCGCCGACCACCTCGGCTGGAAGCCGCACCTCGTCGACGGCGGCGAGAGCGGCGGCCTGGTCGTCGAGGGCGAGGAGGTCGTCACCGTCCTGGACGACCCGACGCAGCCCGGCAACAACGTCGGCCTCACCGACCAGGAGCTGCTCGTCTCCACGTTCGACTCGGCGGCGGTCGCCGGCGCCGATGCGGGTAAGGTCCACGCCGAGATCCGGATCGCCGACGATCCGGGTGGC
>NZ_JBEXCY010000105.1:0-39614 GCF_040605515.1 Dactylosporangium sp. NPDC005572
ATCCTCACCGACGAACCTTGACAACCCACTCACCGGCCTAACTGAACGGCGTTGCCGCTAGCCCTCGGTGCTGGCCCTCTTTGCTGGTCAGGCTCTTTGCTAGAAGACGTGGCCGTCGAAGGCCTCCTGGGCGCGGGTCACGCGGTACGTGGCCCAGTGCATCCGGACCACGCGGCCCTCCTCGTCGCGGGTCAGGCGCAGCAGCTCGCCGGCCTCCCGCCCGGACACCGTCCGCAGCACGTCGGGCTCCCCCTCGACCGGCGCGAACCGGGCCGGCGGGCGGGCCGCCGGGTGGTCGACGCCGCGGGCCTGCAGGCCGCCGTCGCGCCAGCTGAAGGCGTACTCGAAGCCCTCGCTCCACCAGCGGCCGAGCACCGAGCGGTACTGCGGCGGCGCCGGCTCGCCGGGCACCCACGGCGCGATGTCGGCCGGGTCCTCCGCGACGACGGCGGCGAGCAGCTCGTGCGGCAGCTCGAGGATCTCGCCCGCGGTCCCCGACGAGCCCAGGGCGGCGACGGCGAGGGCGCCCGGGGTACCGCTGCCGCCGACGCGACCGTAGGCCCCGGCCAGGAAGCCCGGCATGGCACCGTCGTGACCGACGTGCACGATGCGCTCGGGTCCGGCCTGCGGGTGGACGATCAGCCCGAGCCCGAAGCCCCGCGCCCAGAGCACGTCCTCGGTGACCGCCTGCGGCGCGCGCATCTCCTCCACGGTCGGCGCGGCCAGGATGGCGCCGTTGGGGTCCATCTCCCGCGGGTCGGCCAGGAACGCCGCCCAGCGGGCCAGGTCGGCCGCGGTGCTCCACAGCTGCGCCGCCGGCCCGACCGCGCCGAAGTCGTCGGGGCGCTCGGGGTGCGCGTAGTCGGACCAGGCGTCGACCATGTACCCGGTCGCCGGCCGCGCGGGGACCGGCGCGGTGTCGTGCAGGCCGAGCGGCTCCAGGATCCGGTCCCGCAGCACCTCCTCCCAGGTGCCGCCGCGCAGCCGCCCGACGAGGTGGCCGAGCAGCGCGATGGCGAGGTTGGAGTAGTGGAACCGCAGGCCCGGCCGGAGCACCTGCTCGGCCCGGTCGAGCTGGGCCAGCAGCCCCTCGACGTCGGGGGCGGCCATGGTGTCCCACACGTCGCCGAACGGCTCCCGCTGCAGGCCCGACAGGTGCGAGAGCATCCGGCCGATCGCCAGCTCGCCGTGCGCCTTGACCGGCAGGTGGCGGGCGATCTGGTCGTCGAGGTCGAGCAGCCCGTCGTCGCGGCACTGCATGACGAGCACCGCCGTGAACGTCTTGGTGACCGACCCGATGCGCAGCTGCGTACCGGCGTCTGCCCCGACCTGGAATGTCCACAGTGGACGATCGGCACGGTGGACCGCGACGCTGAGCGCCGGCACGCGGGCCTCCGCCTGCACTCGCCGGACGATGCGCTCGTACCGCTGCGCCGGCCTCATGCCGAGACCATCGGGCCCAGCGGCCTGCCGCCGAGGACGTGCGCGTGGACGTGGAAGACTTCCTGGCCGCTGTGCGCGCCGACGTTGAAGATCACCCGGTACCCGTCCTCCTTGAGCCCCTCCCCCGCGGCGACCGCGGCGCAGGCGGCGAGCAGCGTCCCGGCGAGGGCCGGGTCGGCGGCGGCGAGCTCGGCGACGTCGGCGTGGTGCGCCTTGGGGATCACCAGCACGTGGACGGGCGCCTTGGGCCCGATGTCACGGAACGCGAGCGTCTCGTCGGTCTCGTGCACCACGGTCGCCGGGATCTCCCCCGCGACGATGCGGCAGAACAGGCAGTCATTCGTCACCTAGGCATACTAGGCCGCATGTCTGCACGCAGAGTCCTGGTCACGGGCGCCTCCCGTGGCATCGGCGCCGCGATCGCCCACGCCTTCGCCGCGAACGGCGACCGCGTCGCCCTCCACCACCGCAACTCCCCCGGCCTCGACGTCACCGCCCTGCCGGGCGAGGGCCACGCGATCGTGTCGGGCGACCTGGGCGACCCGGCGTCGGTGCGCACGTTCGTCGACGCGGCCGCCGCGGCGCTCGGCGGCCTGGACGTGGTCGTGAACAACGCGGCCACGGCGGTGGAGCACCCGATCCTGGAGCAGGGCTACGACGAGTGGCAGGCGGCCTGGCAGGAGACGCTCGCCGTCAACCTGGTCGGCCCGGCCAACGTCTGCTTCTGCGCGGCCCGCCACCTGGGCCCCGGCGGGCGGATCGTCAACGTGTCGTCGCGCGGCGCGTTCCGCGGCGAGCCCCGCTACCCCGCCTACGGTGCGGCGAAGGCCGGGCTCAACTCGATGACCCAGTCCCTCGCGCTGGCCCTCGGGCCGAGCGGCATCGCCGTCAACGCTGTCGCCCCGGGCTTCGTCGCCACCGACATGGGCCAGGCGATCATGGACCAGGGCGACGGCGACGCTATCCGTGCGCAGAGCCCGTTCAACCGGGTCGCGCGCCCCGACGAGGTCGCTGCGGCGGTGCTGTTCCTGGCGTCGTCGGAGTGGGCCTCGGGCTCGGTGCTGGACCTGAACGGCGCCAGCTACTTCCGCTGACGTCGACGCGGCTGCCTTATCAACGTACCCGCCGCCGCCAAATCGCCGCACCACGCGACTACCCCGCGTGACCGGCGCAGCCTACCAGCGGCCGAGCCGCACCGAGAGGGCCGCGATCGCGGCCGCGCCGGCGCTCGAGGTGCGCAGCACCTCCCGCCCCAGCCGCACGGGGCGGGCGCCGGCCGCGCTCAGCGTGTCCAGCTCCTCCGGGGCGATGCCGCCCTCGGGGCCGACGACCAGCGTGATGTCCGTCGAGGAGGGCAGTTCGACGGCCGACAGCGGTACCGCCGCCTCCTCGTGCAGCACGAGGACCGCGCCCTCCAGCCGCAGCTGCCGAACGGGCTCGGTGACCTCGGGCAGCCAGGGCCGGCGGGACTGCTTGGCCGCCTCCCGCACCGTGGACCGCCACCGCTCCAGGGGCTTGGCGTCCTTCCACCGCGCGATGGAGCGGGCCGCCTGCCACGGCACGATCCGGTCGACGCCGAGCTCGGTCATGAGCTGGACCGCCAGCTCGCCCCGCTCCCCCTTGGCGATCCCCTGCACGACGGTGATCGCGGGAGCAGGGGCGGGCACCTGTTCGACGCCCTCGACGTCGAGCTCGAGCACGCCCTTGCGGGCGGCGGTGACGACCGCCGTCGCGATCCCGCCCCGGCCGTCGCCGAGCAGGAGGCGCTCACCCGCGGTGATCCGCTGCACGTCAGCGGCGTGGTGCCCCTCGGGCCCGTCGAGGCGGAACGCCCCCGGGGCCGCCGGCAGCGAGCCGACCAGGAACAGCGGCAGGCTCACGCGTGGCCGTTGAAGGCGTCCCGCATACGGGAGAAGAAGCCGCCCTGCTTCGACAGCTCGGCCACCTCCTCGCCGCGGGAGCGGGCGAACTCGCGCAGCAGGCGCTCCTGCTCCGGCTCCAGCCGGGTCGGGGTGCGCACGTCGAGGTGGACGTAGAGGTCGCCGCGGCCGGTGCCGCGCAGGTGGGGGACGCCCTTGCCGCGGATGCGCAGCGTGGACGTCGGCTGGGTGCCCGCCTTGACGTCGACCGTCTCCTCGCCGTCGAGGGTCTTGATGGTCAGGCGGGTGCCGAGGGCGGCCGCCGTCATCGGGACCGTCACGCGGCAGTGCAGGTCGTCGTCCTTGCGCGAGTACACGTCGTGCGGGCGCTCGTGGATCTCGACGTAGAGGTCGCCGGGCGGGCCGCCGCCGGGGCCGACCTCGCCCTGCTGGGCGAGGCGGATGCGCATGCCGTCCTCGACGCCGGACGGGATCTTGACGGTCAGCGTGCGGCGGGTGCGGACCCGGCCGTCGCCGCCGCAGGTGGCGCAGGGGTGCGGGATGACCGTGCCGAAGCCCTGGCAGGCCGAGCACGGGCGGGCCGACACGACCTGGCCGAGGAAGGTGCGCTGGACCGACTGGACCTCGCCGCGGCCGCCGCAGATCTCGCAGGTCTGCGGGTGGGTGCCGGGCGCGGTGCCGGCGCCGGAGCAGGTGTTGCAGACGACGGCGGTGTCGACCGTGATCGGCGCCTCGACGCCGAACGCCGTCTCGTGCAGGTCGAGGTCGAGGCGCAGGATCGCGTCGGCGCCGGGCCGGACGCGCGGGCGCGGCCCGCGGCTCGACGTGGTGCCGAAGAAGGCGTCCATGATGTCCTGGAAGCCGACGAACGCGCCGCCGGCCGGGCCGCCACCGCCGCCGCTGGGCGCCAGCGGGTCGCCGCCCAGGTCGACCATCTCCCGCTTGCGGGGGTCGGACAGGACCTCGTAGGCGGCGTTGATCTCTTTGAACTTCTCCTGCGCGGCCGGGTCGGGATTGACGTCCGGGTGGAACTCGCGGGCCAACCGCCGGTAGGCCCGCTTGATCTCATCGGCCGTGGAGTCCCGCTTGACGCCGAGAATCCCGTAATAGTCCTTCGCCACTGAGTCCTATGCCCCTGACTCGTCCATGAGATTGTTCAACTTCCTTCAGGCGACGCCCGACACGGCCGCCGCGCTCGGTCACCCGGTTAACTTTGCGCCAGCATGTCGCCCACGTAGCGTGCCACGGCGCGCACGGTGGCGATGTTGCCGGGGTAATCCATCCGGGTCGGGCCGAGCACGCCCATCCCGCCGACGACGATCGACCCCGGGCCGTAGCCGGTGGCGACGATCGACGTGCCGCGCAGATCCTCGATCTCGTTCTCGTCGCCGATGCGCACCCGAGTCATGCTGGGCTCCACCTCGCCGAAGAGCTTGAGCAGGATGACCTCTTCCTCGAGCGCCTCGAGGATCGGGCGGAGCGAGCCCTGGAAGTCGAGCAGCCCGCCGCGGGCGAGGTTGGCGGTGCCGGCGAGCGCGATGCGCTCCTCGGTGCGCTCCACCAGCGTCTCCAGCAGGACCGTCGACAGGGCGGCCATCGGCGGGCGCAGGGCCGGCCCGGACTCCTCGACGAGGGCCTGGACCAGCGGCGGGGTGTCGACCAGCCGCTTGCCGACGAGCTTCTCGTTGATCCTCCGGCGCAGCTCGGTGACGTCGTCGGCGAGGATCGGGCCGGGCAGGTCGACGAGGCGCTGCTCGACCCGGCCGGTCTCGGCGATCATCACGACCATGAGCCGGGTGGTGGAGATCGGCACGAGCTCGAAGTGCCGGACGCTGGCCCGGGACAGGCTCGGATACTGCACGACGGCGACCTGCCGGGTGAGCTGCGCGAGCAGGCGGACGGTGCGGTGGACGACGTCGTCGAGGTCGACCGCGCCGATCAGGAACCGCTCGATGGCCCGGCGCTCGGCCTGGCTGAGCGGCTTGATCCGGGACAGCTTGTCGACGAACAGCCGATAGCCGGCGTCGGTCGGGACCCGGCCGGCGCTCGTGTGCGGCTGCCGGATGTATCCCTCGTCCTCCAGCACCGCCATGTCGTTGCGCACCGTCGCCGGCGACACGCGCAGGTTGTGCCGCTCGACCAGCGCCTTGCTGCCGACCGGCTCCTGGGTGGCGACGTAGTCCTCGACGATGGCGCGCAGCACTTCCAGCTTCCGCTCGTCAAGGGCCATGGCACCTCCTCGAAGACTGGCACTCCCGCGTAGTGAGTGCCAGTCTACGTCGCCGGGGCGACCAAGGCGATGATCCGTTTTGAGCGCAATCTGGCAGTCCGGCCCTGGTCTGCGCAAAGTTTGTCGAAAAGAAGTCATGCCGTGTCGCTGGCGCCGCTTGATCGGTGCCCCTACCGTGACCCCCATGAGTGAACCACCTCGCCCCCCGGGGGAGTACGGCTCGCCGTCGGACCCCAATTACCCCCCGCCCACCTCGGGCGGTGGTTACGTGCCCCCCACGTCCGGCGCGGGCTACCAGCCGGGTTACGACCAGCAGCAGTACCAGCAGCCCGGTGCCTACGGCTACCAGCAGCCGGGTGCCTACGGCACCCCGGGCGCGCCGGTCGGCTACGCGAACAGTGACGAGAAGACCTGGGCGCTCATCGCCCACTTCGGCGGCATCATCCTCGGCTTCATCGCGCCGCTGATCGCGCTGCTGGCCAAGGGCAACGAGTCCCCCACGGTGAAGGCGCACGCCAACGAGGCGCTGAACTTCCACATCACGTGGGGCATCGCGATGATCATCGCTGTCGTCCTGTCGGTCTGCTCGTTCGGCATCCTGTTCTTCGTGCCGTTCCTGGTCTGGATCTTCATCATCATCTTCGCCATCATCGGCGGCATGAAGGCCAACGGCGGCGAGCTGTACCGCTACCCGGCGACCTTCCGCTTCATCAAGTAAGTCACGCACGTCCGCTTCGGCGCGCGCCCCGCTCACGTGAGGGCGCGCGCCACCAGATCGGCCAGCAGCCGCCCGCGCAGCGTCAGCACCGCCCGGCCGGCCTCGAACGCGCCGGCCTCCAGTTGCCCGTCGGCCAGGCAGTCGCGGGCCGCGGCGAGCGCACCCGGCGGGAGCATCGCCAGCGGCAGCCCCTCGGCGAGCCGGATTCGCAGCAGCACGTCCTCCATGTGCTGTTCTTCCCTCGTCAGTACCTCACGGGCCTGCCCGGGCGACGCCCCGTCCGCGAGCCGCGCCGCGTAGGCGTGCGGGTGTTTGACGTTCCACCAGCGCACCCCGCGCACGTGGCTGTGTGCGCCCGGACCGAGCCCCCACCAGTCGCCGCCGCGCCAGTAGAGCTCGTTGTGCCGGCAGGGTGCCTCGCGGGACCAGTTCGACACCTCGTACCAGCCCAGCCCGGCGGCGGTCAGGGCCTCCTCCGCCTGCAGGTAGCGGTCGGCGGCGACGTCGTCGTCCGGGTAGGGCAGCTCGCCGCGGCGCATGCGGGCGGCCATGCGGGTGCCGTCCTCGACGATGAGCGCGTAGGCGCTGACGTGGTCGACCCCGGCGTCGACGACCGTGCGCAGCGAAGCGGCGAAGTCCTCGGCGCGTTCTCCCGGGGTACCGTAGATGAGATCAAGATTGACGTGGGTGAATCCAGCGTCGCGCGCCTCCTCGGCCGCCCGCGCCGGCCGGCCCGGGGTGTGCCGCCGGTCCAGCACCGCCAGCACGTGCGGCGCCGCGGACTGCATGCCGAGCGAGATCCGGTTGAACCCGGCCGCGCGCAGCTCGCGCAGCGCCGCCGGATCGACCGACTCGGGGTTGGCCTCGGTCGTGACCTCGGCGTCCGCGGCGAGGCCCCACGTGCGGTCGATGCCGGCGAGGATGCGGCCCAGCTCGGCCGGGGGCAGCAGGGTCGGCGTGCCGCCGCCGAAGAACACGGTGTCGACCCGGGGCGGGCGGACCACCTTCGCGGCGAGGGCCAGCTCGTCGAGGACCTGCTCGACGTAGCCGGTGCTGACCACGCCCTCACTCGCCGTGTAGGTGTTGAAGTCGCAGTAGCCGCAGCGGGTGGCGCAGAAGGGCACGTGGACGTAGACGCCGAAGCCCTCCGCGCCGGCGGTGTCGGCGACCCCGTCGGGGAGGGAACCGTCGAGTGGGATCGGCTCGCCTTCTGGCAGTGCTCCGGGCATTTCACTAGTGTGCCCGCATGTCTCTCGTGCGGTCACAAACCGAGCGGGGCGTGGCGACGCTCACCCTCGACAGCCCGTCCAACCGCAACGCGCTGTCGACGGCGCTGATCGAGGAGCTGCTCGCCGCCCTGGCCGCCGCCGAGGCCGACGACACGGTCCGGGTCGTCGTGCTGACGCACACCGGCCCGGTGTTCTGCTCCGGCGCCGACCTCAAGGAGACCGCCGAGGCCTTCGGGAAGGGCAAGCCGCCGATCAACCGGGTCGGCGAGGTCCTCGCGGCCATCTGGGAGAGCGGCAAGCCGGTCGTCGCGCGGGTCGCCGGCCCGGCGCGGGCCGGTGGGCTGGGCCTGATCGCCGCCGCCGACCTCGCCGTGTGCACGGTCGACGCGACGTTCGCCTTCTCCGAGGTCCGCATCGGCGTGATCCCCGCCGTGATCTCCGCCACAGTGCTGCCGCGGCTGTCACCGCGCGCGGCCGCCGAGCTGTTCCTCACCGGGGACACGTTCGGCGGCGCCCGGGCGGCCGAGGTGGGCCTGGTGACCGCCGCGGTCGACGCCGGCTCGCTGGACGCGACGGTCGACGCCTACGTCGCCGCGCTCGTCCGCGGGGCCCCGGGCGCCCTGGCGGGGACCAAGCGACTGCTGCGGCGCCGGAAAGCCGACACGTTCCGTGACGACGTGGCCGAGCTGACCGAGCTCTCTGTCGGATATTTCGGGTCGGCGGAAGGGTTCGAAGGGATCGTCGCCTACCGGGAGAAAAGGGCACCAAACTGGATCCCGGACGGCGCGTAAGCGTCCGGTGAGGTGGCGGTTGGCACGTACGCTGGTCGAGTTCTCGGGCGGGAGGTGACAATGCGTGTTCGACAGACGGTCGCGGTGACTGCGGCCGTGGCCATTGCCGTGACCATCGGCGCGTATGTCGTCCTGCACCGGATCAGCGACCAGCTGCCGCTGCGCATCCCCACCGGGAAGGCCTGCGTGGTGGGCGCGGGCACCGGGTCGTCCTCGTCGCCCACGACCGAGGTCGACCTCGACGCCGAGCAGCTCGCCAACGCCGCCACCATCACGGCCGTGGGGCTGACCCGCAAGATCCCGCAGCGCGGGCTGGTCGTCGCCCTCGCCACCGCCTGGCAGGAGTCGAAGCTGGAGAACCTCTCCGGCGGCGACCGCGACTCGATCGGCCTGTTCCAGCAGCGGCCGAGCCAGGGCTGGGGCACGCCGGCACAGATCGCCGACCCGCGGTACGCGGCGGGCAAGTTCTACGCCGCCCTGGTCAAGATCAAGGGCTGGGAGAAGATGCGGGTCACCGACGCGGCGCAGGCGGTGCAGCGCAGCGCCCACCCCGAGGCCTACGAGAAGTGGGCCGACGAGTCGGAGATCATGGCCCGCGCCCTCAGCGGCGAGGTCACCGCCTCCGTCGCCTGCACGGTCACCGAGGACGAGAGCCGCGGGCCGGCCGCCGTCCAGGCCCTCGGGGCCAGTCTCAAAGCCGACTGGGGTGACATCGGTACCGCTGACGTCGCGAACCTCGTCGGGGTGGCCCTGAAGGTGCGCGAGTCGAAGACCGGCTGGCAGTACGCCCACTGGCTGGTCGCCCAGGCCCAGGAGCACGGCGTCAAGCGCGTCGTATTCAACGACATGCAGTGGACGGCCGACAGCGGCGCCTGGAAGCACGTCACCGAGCGTGGTGGTATCAATGCCGGACCGGCGGGCGAGCGGGTCGTCGCCGAGGTGTACTGAGGTACCCTGACGTTCCGCGCGACCAGCAGGTTGTCGCCCATTCGGACAATGTCAGGTGGCCAACTCCCGAGTCGGACACTCATGCACCTCGCGTTACGATCGGTCGTTCCCTGGTTGACGAAAGTAAGGGGAGGACATGACGTCCGCTGCACCCGACTACGGCGGTCTCACCGGTTATGAGCCGATCAGCGAGGCCGACCGCAAGGAGTTCCTGGATCAGGGCTTCCTGCTGGTCCGCAACGTCCTGAAGGAGGACCACCGCGCGCAGCTCGAGGCCGCGATGGACCGGGTCTACGCCGAGGAACAGGCGGCCGGCTCCAGCTCCATGAAGAAGGACGGCACGCTGCACCTGCTGGGCTTCCTGACGCGTGACGACCTGTTCGGGCACCTGCTGACCCAGCCGACGCTCTTCCCGTACATGTGGGGCCTCGCCGGCTGGAACATCTACACCCACCACAACCACCTGGACGTCACGCCGCCGACGTCCGAGGAGGAGCCGCCGTCCTGGGGCTGGCACCAGGACGGGTACCGCCAGAACTCCGACCCGGAGACGATGGACCCCAATCTCCCGCGGCCGATGTTCTCGCTGAAGATCGCCTACGTCATCTCGGACCTGTCGGAGCAGGGCCGCGGCGCCACGAAGGTGATCCCGGGCAGCCACCTGTGGAACTCGCTGCCGCGCCCGGCCGACACCACGGTCCACAACCCGGACCCGGAGGGCACGGTCGAGATCACGGCGAACCCGGGCGACTGCTTCATCTTCGACCGCCGCCTGTGGCACTCCCGCTCGCCCAACTACTCGGACATCACCCGCAAGATGCTGTTCATCGGGTACACGTACCGATGGATCCGCAACCTTGACGACATGCCGATCGACCCGGGCAGCGAGTGGTGGGCCAACCGCACGCCGGTCCAGCGCCAGCTGTGCGGCGAGGCGACCCACACGGCCAACTACTGGGGCATCAACTGGAACGGGTACATCGACGAGGAGATCCCGCTCCGCAAGGAGCTCAAGACCCGCGGGCTCCTCGACCGCTCGGTCCCGTGGCTCCGCTAGCCTGACGCACCGACCCGGACGCCCGGTACCTGCCGTTACCCCGGCGGGTGGCCGGGCGTCCGCGTTGCTGTCTCCGGATATGTCCGGCACTTCGTGCCTGACATATCCGACATTTCGGTTATGTCACAGTGAGCAGAAGACGTATCCGCACGGGCGGGGCCATGATCGATGGAGGAATCCGGCTGTCCTGGCAGCCAGAACTCGCCATCGATCATGAGACGGGGTGTGAGTGGTCGCTGATTGGGCCGGCCAACGCCACGACCTGGTGCCAGGCCGCGCCGGCCATGCCCGGCGTTCGCCGCCCAAACGCCGATCTTGAGCGTGGGGTGCGCCTCGATCGGACCCGAGACCGGGCGGCGCCGCCCCGAACGCCGATCTTGAGCGCGGGGGTGCACCCCGAGCGGACCCGGGGCCGGAGCGGCCGACCCACCGCCATGATCATGGGAAGAATCTGGCTGCCATGACGACCAGATGTTTCCCTTGATCATGGGATAGCGGACCGGGCGGGCGGCGCAAACTGGGATCGCCAGCCGGACGGGTGCCGCAAACAGTGCGAACGGGCCGGAGGGGCGCCGCAAAACTGGGAGCGCGGGCCGGAGGGGCTCCGCAGACGAGGCGAACGGGCCGGAGGCGCGGCGCAAACTGTGCGAACAGGCTGGACCGGCATAGCCCGGCGGGTGGCGTGGGAAAGTGGGAAATAGGGGGCGGCGGGGTGTCGAGAAGCGTCCCGGAGGGGACGGCGTGAGGCCCTCGCCTCCCGGGGAAGAGGCGAGGGCCTTGCGCTGTGACGCGTCGTTACGGCAGCGTGCGGCGGCCGCGGCCGGCCACGCCGACCACCAGGGCCACGCCCACGGCGGCCAGGATGACCTGGACGAGCAGCTCGCCCCAGTCGACGCCCGGCGTGTTGGTCGAAATGCCGATCGCGTTCGCGATCACCGTGCCCAGCAGGGCGGCGACGACGCCGATGACCATCGTGAGCCAGATCGGGATGCTCTGGCGGCCGGGGACGACCAGCCTGCCGAGCGCGCCGACGATCAGACCGACGATCAGCGCCGTGATGATTCCGGTGACGGTCACGGTGTCCTCCTAAGAACCTCAACCAGGGGGGTTGTGCTTTGCGGTTGAGCCTCTTTTGCCCACGGAATCAGGGCACCAAACGAAGCGTGACCCGACGCAACGCGGCATCCATGGTCGGAAACGCCATTTCCGGCGGATCGGCCAATGGGAACCATTCGAACTCGCTGGCCTCGGAGGGGTCGAGCCGCAGTTCCCCGGAGACCACGCTCGCCAGCCAGAAGCAGTCCAGGACCGGCAGGGACTCCCCCTGGAACTCGTACGTCCCGATGTACATGCCGACGAACTCACCCAGCTCGATCGCCAGGCCGAGCTCCTCGCGCGCCTCCCGGACGGCGGCGTCGGCGGGGTGCTCGAAGGCGTCGCAGAAGCCGCCGGGCAGGTCCCACCAGCCCGCCCGCGGGTCGCGGACCCGGCGGATCGCCAGGAACCGGCCGCGCTCGACGATGATCGCGGTGCCGGTCGGGCGGGGGTTGACGTAGGTGGCGTACGCGCAGGCACCGCACACCGTCGGCGGCGCCTGGGCGAGCCGGGCGCCGCACCGCGGGCAGTGCATCACTTCTTCGACTTGTTGTCCGTGGCGGCCGTGTCGGAGGTCGACAGCGCGGCGATGAAGGCCTCCTGCGGCACCTCGACGCGCCCGACCATCTTCATGCGCTTCTTGCCTTCCTTCTGCTTCTCCAGCAGCTTGCGCTTCCGGCTGATGTCACCGCCGTAGCACTTCGCGAGCACGTCCTTGCGGATGGCCCGGATCGTCTCGCGGGCGATGATGCGGCTGCCGATGGCGGCCTGGATCGGCACCTCGAACTGCTGCCGGGGAATCAGCTTCTGCAGCTTCGAGGCGATGGTGACGCCGTAGTTGTACGCCTTGTCCTTGTGCACGATCGAGCTGAACGCGTCGACGGCCTCGCCGTGCAGCAGGATGTCCACCTTGACCAGGTCGGCCTGCTGCTCGCCGCTCGGCTCGTAGTCGAGGCTCGCGTAGCCCTTGGTGCGGCTCTTCAGCTGGTCGAAGAAGTCGTAGATGATCTCGCCGAGGGGCAGCGTGTACCGCAGCTCGACCCGGTCGGCGGAGAGGTAGTCCATGCCGAGCAGGCTGCCGCGGCGGCCCTGGCAGAGCTCCATGACCGCGCCGACGTAGTCGTTGGGGGTCAGCACCGTCGCCCGGACCGTCGGCTCGTAGATCTGGCCGGCCTTGCCGTCGGGGAACTCGCTGGGGTTGGTGACGGCGTGCTCCGTGCCGTCGTCCATGATCACGCGGTACACCACGTTGGGGGCCGTCGAGATCAGGTCGAGGTTGAACTCCCGCTCCAGGCGCTCCTGGATGATCTCCAGGTGCAGCAGGCCGAGGAAGCCGCAGCGGAACCCGAAGCCGAGCGCCGCGCTCGTCTCCGGCTCGTAGACCAGGGCCGCGTCGTTGAGCTTGAGCTTGTCGAGCGCGTCGCGCAGCAGCGGGTAGTCGGAGCCGTCGATCGGGTACAGCCCGGAGTACACCATCGGCTTGGGGTCCTTGTAGCCCCCGAGCGGCTCGGCGGCCGGCTTCGCGTTGATCGTCACCGTGTCACCGACGCGGGACTGCCGGACGTCCTTCACGCCGGTGATGAGATACCCCACCTCGCCGGCGCCCAGCGCCGCGCCCTTGATCGGCTCGGGCGAGATGACGCCGATCTCCAGCAGCTCGTGCACGGCGCCGGTGGACATCATCCGGATCCGGTCGCGCGCCCCGATCCGCCCGTCGACGACCCGGACGTACGTCACGACGCCCCGGTAGACGTCGTAGACCGAGTCGAAGATCATGGCCCGGGCGGCGCCGTCGGACTCACCCTTCGGCGCGGGGAACTGCCGCACGATCTCGTCGAGCAGGTGCGCCACCCCGACGCCGGTCTTGCCGCTGACCCGCAGGCAGTCGTCAGGCTCGCACCCGATGAGGTGCGCGAGCTCCTCGGCGTACTTCTCCGGCTGGGCGGCCGGCAGGTCGATCTTGTTCAGCACCGGGATGATGTGCATGTCGTTCTCGAGCGCGAGATACAGGTTGGCGAGGGTCTGCGCCTCGATCCCCTGGGCCGCGTCGACGAGCAGCACCGCCCCCTCGCACGCGGCCAGGCTGCGGGAGACCTCGTAGGTGAAGTCGACGTGGCCGGGCGTGTCGATCATGTTGAGCACGAACGACTCGCCGGACAGGTCGCCCTCCCGCACGGCCCACGGCATGCGGACCGCCTGGCTCTTGATCGTGATGCCGCGCTCCCGCTCGATGTCCATGCGGTCGAGGTACTGCGCGCGCATCTGCCGCGAATCCACCACCTCGGTGAGCTGCAGCATCCGGTCGGCCAGCGTCGACTTCCCGTGGTCGATGTGGGCGATGATGCAGAAGTTGCGAATGCGGTCCGGGGCGGTCGCACCGGGCCGGTTCGCGCCGGGGTCGATGGTCGGTGGCACAGGCGTCCGTTCTCCATGCGGGTGGGGATCTCCTACATCGTCCCACGCCGCCGGCAATACCCCTGAGCCCCCGCCACCCTCTACCCGCGGCCAGTGTTCGCATTTACACGACAAATCCGTATAAATGCGGACACTATGACGGTGAACGGACGGGCAGCGAACCACGTCGGCGGTGGGGGGTGCAGCTGCACGTGCAGCTGCTTCCGCAGCCTGCGTCGGCGGTCCTACAGGAGGCCACCCTCGTCGTGGAGCCAGTCCACGAAGCCCAGGGCGACCGTCGAGGCACAGTCGACGATCTCGGCGATGAGCGCGTCGTGGACGCCGGAGAGCAGCGGCACCTGCATCTCGGCGTAGATCGGCAGCTGACCGCGGTCGGTGGGGTCACCCACGTACGCCTTGTAGAAGCGGCGCGTGTGGTTCCACTCGTTCACCACCCGGTAGGACCGGTCGGCCCAGTCCGGCGGCACGGTCGCGTGCGGCCGGGCCCGGATCACCAGGATCTCGTCCGAGGGGCCTTCCAGCGCGAACAGCACCGCGTGACGCTCCCAGAGCGCGAGCAGGCTTCCGTCGCCGTCGGTCAGGTACCGGATCTCCAGCTTCTCGAGGGCCTCCGCCACCCGCAGCAGCGTGACCGGCGCGACCCCGTGGGAACCGTCGCACGGCTTGTCGGTCACCGGGGTTGCGTCCTCCCGGGCGAGCTGCGCGACGGTGCTGTCCGTCGGTTCGGCCCGCCATGGCCATCTTGGCATCTCCCGCGCTCCCTGCTCCCCCGTGCGCCTCCACCCGCATGTGCGGTCCGTCGCCAGGTGAATTCGCTCGGCGGTGGACCCGAAAGAGGACGGTACCCGTTCGGCCGAGTTTCAGCAGCCCCCAATTTCACCCTCGCACCACCCGTTCGGGTGAGGGTCTTACAGCCGTCTATCCGATGAGGAGTGATCCGGCGGCACGATGCCAGGCAGAGCCATATGCGCAGGCCAGGGCCGTCCACGGGCCCGAAATCCGGACATCGACGAAGTCTCCGGGGCCCTCGCCGACGAACCCCATCCGCACGACGGCCTGGACGAGGCGCTGGGAGACGGCTATATGCGACCCGTCGTCCGTCGTGACCATGATCGGCACGTGGTCGAGGAGCGCGTCGCGGAGCATCCGGGATCCGACCGCCCGGCCGCCGACCCCCTCGGCGGCGGCGGTCCGCAGGGTCTCCGCGGCGGCGGCGCCGACCCGGCGCACGTCGGCCGCCGGGATCCGCTCGACGACCGCGCCGGGCGCCGATGGGATCGACCATCGCCAATCACTGTCCCGCGATGCGGGAAGCTCGCCGTCGAGGGTCGCCGCCAGCTCGGACCCCAGCACGGTCCGGTCGAGCGGGACCGCGCCGCGCACGCCGCGGCACACCAGTACACCCCATGGAAGGCGGGACCACAGGGCCACCGCGCCCTCCCCCGCGGGCCGCAACCGGACCAGGGCGCCGGGGTCCAGCCGCACCAGCCGGGCGAGGAACGCCCCGGCGTCCGAGCGGCTGGAACCGGCTAGCCAAGCCATGGTGAGAGGAACTCGCGCTCGACGTCCTTGACCCGCCGCGGCCGCCCGGCCTCCAGGTCGAAGGGCACGCACACGGTCCGGGCGCGGGACGCGAGCTCGTCGCCGTCGAACAGCTCGTAGGCGACCGTCAACCGGCTCGCCTTGATCTCCTCGAGCCACAGCTCGATGCGGACCGGGTCGCCGTAGTCGATCGGCCGGAGGTAGTCGATCTCATGACGTGAGATGACGATGCCGTCCTCGAACGTCGCCAGCCCGGCCGCCTGGGCGGCGGTGAACATCAGGGCAACGCGCGCCTCCTCGTAGAGCGTGAGGACGCGCGCGTTGTTGACGTGCCCGTACGCGTCCAGGTCGGACCAGCGTAGGGCGCAGTGATGGACGAACCTGGCCACGGATCAGTCGCGGGTCAGCTTGCGGTAGGTGACGCTGTGCGGGCGCGCCGCATCCGGGCCGAGCCGGTCGACCTTGTTCTTCTCGTACGCCTCGAAGTTGCCCTCGAACCAGAACCACTTGGCCGGGTTCCCGTCGTCGCCCTCCCAGGCCAGGATGTGCGTGGCCACCCGGTCGAGGAACATCCGGTCGTGGGAGATGACCACGGCGCAGCCGGGGAACTCCAGCAGCGCGTTCTCCAGCGAGGAGAGCGTCTCGACGTCGAGGTCGTTGGTCGGCTCGTCGAGCAGGATCACGTTGCCGCCGATCTTCAGCGTCAGCGCGAGGTTGAGCCGGTTGCGCTCGCCGCCGGAGAGCACCTTGGTCGGCTTCTGCTGGTCGGGGCCCTTGAAGCCGAACGCGGCGACGTAGGCCCGCGACGGCATCTCGACCTTGCCGACCATCAGGTGGTCGAGGCCGTCGGAGACGACCTCCCAGACCGTCTTGTCGCCGTCGAGGCCGGAGCGGTTCTGGTCGACGTAGGACAGCTGGACCGTGTCACCGACCCGCACCGTGCCGGCGTCGGGCTTCTCCAGCCCGACGATGGTCTTGAACAGCGTGGTCTTGCCGACGCCATTGGGGCCGATGATGCCGACGATGCCGTTGCGCGGCAGCGTGAACGACAGGTTGTCGATCAGCACGCCCCGCTCGTCGAAGCCCTTGACCAGGCTGCCGGCCTCGATGACCACGTTGCCCAGGCGCGGGCCCGGCGGGATCTGGATCTCCTCGAAGTCGAGCTTGCGGGTCTTCTCGGCCTCGTTGGCCATCTCCTCGTAGCGGCCGAGGCGGGCCTTCGACTTGGTCTGGCGGGCCTTGGCGTTGGAGCGGACCCACTCCAGCTCCTCGCTGAGCCGCCGCTGCAGCTTGGCGTCCTTGCGGCCCTGCACGGCGAGGCGCTGGGCCTTCTTCTCCAGGTAGGTGGAGTAGTTGCCCTGGTAGCCGTGGACCTGGCCGCGGTCGACCTCGGCGATCCACTCGGCGACGTGGTCGAGGAAGTAGCGGTCGTGGGTGACGGCCAGGACGGCGCCCGCGTACTTCTGGAGGTGCTGCTCCAGCCACTGCACACTCTCGGCGTCGAGGTGGTTGGTGGGCTCGTCGAGCAGCAGCAGGTCGGGCGCCTCCAGCAGCAGCTTGCACAGCGCGACACGGCGCCGCTCACCACCGGAGAGCTGGGAGACGTCGGCGTCCGGCGGCGGGCAGCGCAGCGCGTCCATCGCCAGGGCGAGCTTGGAGTCGATGTCCCACGCGTCGGCGTGGTCGAGCTCCTCCTGCAGCCGGCCCATCTCCTCCATGAGCTCGTCGCTGTACTCGGTCGCCATCAGCTCGGCGACCTCGTTGAAGCGGTTGAGCTTCGTCTTGGTCTCGGCGACAGCCTCCTCGATGTTGCCGAGGACGGTCTTGGTCTCGTTGAGCGGCGGCTCCTGCTGCAGCATGCCGACGGTGTAGCCGGGCATGAGCCGGGCCTCGCCGTTGCTGGGCCTGTCGAGCCCGGCCATGATCTTGAGCAGGCTGGACTTGCCGGCACCGTTCGGGCCGACCACGCCGATCTTCGCGCCGGGCAGGAACGACAGCGTGACGTTGTCGAGCACGACCTTGTCGCCGTGCGCCTTGCGCGCCTTCTCGAGCACGTAGATGTACTGCGCCACGGTGCGCCCCTACCTCCGGTTACGAACACGGGTGTTCAAGACAGATGTCAGCACAATCTTTCCAGGCCCGCCGCGCGACGCCCAATCCGGCCCTACGGGGCCGACTGCACGACCTTGGCGGTGTAGTTCTGATCGCCGGTGACGCGCAGCTCCGAGCGGCTGACCCGATAGGTCGTGCGGTCGTTGACGGCGGTGTAGCCCTCACCGGCCTGGGTCACGCTGGACAGCAGCAGGCCGTTGTCGCCCTCGACCGGGATCTCGTCGGGGTAGAAGCCCTTCCGCCGGTCGTGGCCCTGATACCAGAGGCCGAGGCCGCTGCTCTCGCGACAGATCCACACCTCACTGTTCCGGTCGGTGCGGATGTACAGCACAAGCACCAGCGGGAGCTTCGTATTCCCCTTCCGGGCCTGCGCCGCCGTGCCGATGAAGTCCGGGCAGGGCTCGGCGGCCGCCGTGACGGAAGCCCCCGCAGAGGTCCGCGCAGGCGCCGTGGGAGACTTTCCGTCACCGGAAGGTGACTCACGAGCGTCAATGTCGCGCTTGCCGAGGATGTAGCCCAGCAACGCACCGAGGACGGTGAGGATGAGCAGCGACAGCAGGACGACGGCCGTACGGCTCGTCTCCCGCTCCACTTCAGGACCGTAGCGCGACATGCACAGCAGGATCGCACCTGTGAGCCAGCCCGCTGCATGCTGCCGGGTGGCGATGGGGATCAGTAGGCTGAAAGTACGAGGGTGGATCACCCAGGGGGAGGACAACACACGTGGCTGGAAACAGTGCATTCGTGGTGGTCGCCAACCGGCTGCCGGTCGACAAGGTGGTCGGTCCGGACGGTGACGTGAGCTTTCGCAGGAGCCCCGGTGGACTGGTGACCGCACTCGAGCCCGTGCTCCAGCAGTACAACGGCACCTGGGTCGGCTGGCCGGGCGGCGTCGGCGAGCCCGAGCTGCCGGAGGAGACGATCGAGACCGGGGGCGTGCGGCTGGCGCCCGTCTCGCTCAGCGCGGCCGAGATCGAGCGGTACTACGAAGGATTCTCCAACTCCAGCCTGTGGCCGCTCTACCACGACGCCGTCGAGACGCCCATCTTCAAGCGCCGGTGGTGGGAGACCTACCGCCTGGTCAACGAGCGCTTCGCCAAGGCCGTGGCCGACCACGCCGGCCCCGGCGCGACCGTCTGGGTGCAGGACTACCAGCTGCAACTCGTGCCTGCCCTGCTCCGCGAGACGAGGCCCGATCTGCGGATCGGGTTTTTTCTGCACATCCCGTTCCCGCCGGTCGAGCTGTTCATGCAACTACCCCGCCGGGCCGAAGTTCTCAAGGGCCTGCTCGGTGCCGATCTGGTTGGTTTCCAGCGGCCACTCGGCGCGCAGAACTTCGTCCAACTGTCCCGACATCTGCTCGGCACCCGCGTGCGGCGCGGCATCGTCGAGTGGGAGGGCCGCACGGTGCGCGCCGAGGCGTTCCCGATCTCAATCGACGTGGCCGAGATGGAGCGGCTCGCCGCCTCGCCGGAAGTGCAGGCCAGAGCCAAGGCCATCCGCACCGAACTGGGCGATCCGCGCACCCTCATCCTCGGCGTCGACCGGCTCGACTACACCAAAGGCATCGAGCGAAGGCTCAAGGCATTCAGGGAACTGCTGTCGGAAGGACGACTCACGGCGCCCGAGACGGTGATGGTACAAGTGGCTACGCCGAGTCGGGAGCGGGTGGAGCACTACCAGACTCTCCGGGTGAATGTTGAACGCGAGGTCGGGCGCATCAATGGCGAGTACGGACGAGTTGGCCAACCGGCGGTGCACTACCTCCATCAGTCGTACAGTCGGGCTGAGTTGGCCGCGTTGTACGTAGCGGCCGACGTCATGATGGTGACTCCGTTGAGGGACGGCATGAATCTGGTGGCCAAGGAGTACGTCGGTGCCCGCGCCGACGACCGCGGCGCCCTCGTGCTGTCCGAGTTCGCCGGCGCGGCAGCCGAACTGCGCCAGGCGTTCCTGTGCAACCCGCACGACCTCGACGGAGTGAAAGACGCACTCATGCGCGCGATCCACGTCGACCCGGTCGAGGGGCGCAAGCGGATGCATGCTATGCATTCCCACCTGCGCTCGCACGACGTCCGCGCCTGGGCGGACGCCTTCCTCGACGCGCTCGGCGAGGCCTCATGACGCAATCGCCGCTCCACCGCCGTTCCCACCTCCGATGTACCAACGACCTCCATCGCTCCCACGAACAGGCCGGACATGAACCAACATTCGGCGACAGGCAACGTCCTCTCGCTCGACCCGGACCTCCGCGCGGCGGTGCTGCGCGTCGCACGCGTGCCCAACCTCTTGGTGGCGTGTGACTACGACGGCACCCTCGCACCGATCGTCGCCGACCCAACCAAGGCGACCCCCACTGCCGAATCCGTAGCCGCCGTCCGTGCGCTGTCGTCGTTGCCGCAGACGACAGTGGGCGTGATCAGCGGACGCGCCCTGCGTGACCTCGCCGCCCTGTCGCGCCTCCCCGCCGAGGTGCGACTGGTCGGCAGCCACGGCTCCGAGTTCGACGTCGGCTTCGTCGACGAACTGCCGCTCGAGCGCCAGCAGCGCCGCGCCGAGCTGCAGAGCGCCCTCGCCGCCATCTGCAAGGACCAGCCCGGTGTGCGGCTCGAGGGCAAGCCCGCGAGCATCGCCGTGCACACCCGGGCCGCCCCGCGGGACGTGGCCCAGCGGGTCTTCGACGCCGTGCGCAGCGGCGCCGCCCTCTGGCCCGACATCGAGGTGACCACCGGCAAGGAGGTCATCGAGCTGTCGGTGGTGCCGACCGACAAGGGCCTGGCCGTCGACGCCCTGCGGATGCAGGTCTCGGCGAGCGCGATCGTCTACCTGGGTGACGACGCGACCGACGAGAAGGCGTTCGCCCACCTGCACGGTCCCGACCTGGGCATCAAGGTCGGCGCCGGCGACGAGACGCAGGCCCGGTTCAGCGTCCCCGACGCCGAGGCGGCGGTGGCGATCCTGGAGCTGCTGCTGCACACCCGGCGGCGCTGGCTCTTCGGCGAGCAGGCGGTGCCGATCGAGCGGCACTCGATGCTCTCCAACACCCACACGGTCGCGCTGCTGACGCCGGCCGCGCGGGTCACCTGGCTGTGCCACCCGAAGCCGGACTCCGGCGCGGTCTTCGCCGACCTGCTCGGCGACACGGCGGCCGGGCACTTCACCGTCCAGCCGGAGCGCGGCGGGATCCCGCTCGGGCAGCGGTACCGGCCGGGGACCATGACGGTCGAGACCCGGTGGTCCGGGCTGACCGTCACGGACTGGCTCGACCACCACCCCACCGGCAACTCGCTGATCCGCGTGCTGTCCGGCAGCTCCCGGGCGCGGCTCGACTTCGTTCCGCGGCCCGACTTCGGCCAGGTGCACATCCGCCTGCAGCCGATCGGCGACGACGGCCTGCTGGTGCTCGGCTCGAACGAGCCGATGGTGCTCTACTCGCCCGGCATCGAGTGGGACATCACCTCCGACGGCCACAGCGACCTGGCCCGCGCCACGGTCGACCTCAACGCGATCGGCGGGTCGGCGATGCTCGAGCTGCGGCTCGGCACCGACTCGATCGAGCCGCCCCGGGTCGCCGTCCACGAGCGGCAGATCGCCGCCGAGGCCGCGTGGCGCGACTGGTCCGAGTCGCTCAAGCTGCCGTCGGTGGCCCGCGACCTGGTCAAGCGCAGCGCGCTGACCCTGCGCGGGCTGTGGCACAAGCCGACCGGAGCGATCCTGGCCGCGGCGACGTCGTCGCTGCCGGAGGAGATCGGCGGCTCGCGCAACTGGGACTACCGGTACTGCTGGCTGCGTGACGCCTCGCTGACCGCGAAGGCGCTCGTCGACCTCGGCTCCACCGAGGAGGCGGAGTCGCTGGTGCGCTGGACGCTGCGGGTCTCCGACAACACCGACGGGCACCCCGAGCGGCTGCACCCGCTGTACAACCTGGACGGCACCGAGCTCGGCCCGGAGGCCGTGATCGAGGCGCTGCCCGGCTACGCCGGCTCCCGCCCGGTGCGGGTCGGCAACGCCGCCAACGGCCAGGTCCAGCTCGACGTGTTCGGCCCGGTCGCCGACCTGATCTGCACGCTGGCCGACGTCCGCCCGCCCGAGGAGGGCGACTTCGCGCTCATGAACGCGATGGTCGAGGCGGTCGAGCGGCGCTGGCACGAGCCCGACCACGGCATCTGGGAGGCCCGCCGGCGGCCCCGCCACTACGTGTACTCCAAGGTCATGTGCTGGATGACCGTCGACCGCGGCATCCAGCTGTTCGAGCGCCAGGGCCGCCCGGTGCCGGACGTGTGGCGCTCGCTGCGGGCGACCATCGCGGAGAACGTGCTGGACAAGGGCTGGAACGAGAAGATCGGCGCCTACACCGTGGCCTACGGCTACGAGGAGATGGACGCGTCGGTGCTCTGGATCGGCCTCTCCGGGCTGCTCCAGGACGACGACCCGCGGTTCCTCTCCACGGTGCTGGCGGTCGAGGCCGACCTCCGCGAGGGCCCGACGGTCTACCGGTACCGCTGGGACGACGGCCTGCCGGGCGTCGAGGGCGGGTTCCACCTGTGCACGACGTGGATGATCGAGGCGTACCTGCGCACCGGCCGCCGCGCCGACGCGGAGGAGCTCTTCGCCCAGTTCATCGAGTGCGCCGGCCCGACCGGTCTGCTCCCCGAGGAGTACGACCCGCTCACCGAGCGGGCCCTGGGCAACCACCCCCAGGCCTACTCGCACCTGGGCCTGATCCGCTGCGCGCTGGAGCTCGACCGCTCGTAGCGTTCGCCGGGGGCGCCACCCGCACGGGCCGGCGCCCCCACCGCTATCGCGCGCTGGAAACGGCGGCGGCTAGAGCAACGCGTCCACCACCGGGCCTACCACCACCACGGCCGGCGGGCGCATCGCCGCCTCCTTCACCGCGTCGGCGACCGTCGACAGCGTGGCCCGCACGACCCGCTGGTCCCGCGTGGTGCCCTCCTGGATCACGGCGACGGGCGTGTCGGGGGCCCGGCCGTGCTCCTGCAGCACCGCCGCGATCGACGGCAGGTTCTTCAGCCCCATCAGCACGCACAGGGTGCCCCGCAGCCGGGCCAGGGCCGGCCAGTCGACGAGCGAGTCCGCGTGGCCGGGCGCCAGGTGCCCGGAGACGACCGTGAACTCGTGGGCGAGGCCGCGATGAGTGACCGGGATGCCGGCCGCCCCGGGCACCGCGATCGAACTGGAGATGCCCGGCACGACCGTCACCGGCACGCCGGCCGCGGTACACGCCTGGATCTCCTCACCACCCCGGCCGAACACGAACGGGTCGCCGCCCTTGAGCCGGACGACGAACTTCCCGGCCAGCGCCCGGTCCACCAGCACCCGGTTGATCTCCTCCTGGGCCGCGGACGGGCCGTAGGGGATCTTCGAGGCGTCGAACACCTCCACCTCGGGCCGCAGCTCGTCGAGCAGCAGGCCGGCGGCGAGCCGGTCGATCACGACGACGTCGGCGGCGGCCAGCAGGCGGCGGCCGCGGACGGTCAGCAGCTCCGGGTCGCCCGGGCCGGAGCCGACGAGGGCCACCCGGCCGGGCGCCGCGTCGGGCGGGCGGACCCCGCCGAAGCCGCCGGCGAGTTCCTCGGCGATCGCGTCGCGGACGGCGACCGCCCGGACCGGGTCGCCGCCGGCCAGCACGGCCACCGTGAGCGCGCCGTGCCGGGTCACCGCCGGCGTCCAGGCCGTGGCGGCGTGCCGGTCGTCGGCGCGCACGCAGAAGACCCGCCGCTGCGCCGCGGCCCGGCTGACCTCCGCCGCGGCGGCGGGGTCGTTCACCGCCACGTGCACCAGCCAGGCGTCGTCGACGTCGCCGGCCTCGAACCGGCGGGCCAGCCAGGTCAGCCGGCCGGCGTCGACGTGCGCCTGGAGGGCGGGGGTCACGTGCGGCGAGACGAGCACGACGTCCGCGCCAGCGTCGAGCAGGGCGGGCACGCGGCGGGTGGCGACGACACCGCCGCCGACCACCAGCACGCGCAGCCCGTCCAGTTGCAGACCGAGGGGGTATGGGGTCACTTGTGGGCTACTCCAGCGGAATCGAAAGTGGCTACCTCGTGCAACACGCGGACAGCACTGGCCACGATCGGCAGCGCCAGGACGGCGCCGGTGCCCTCGCCGAGGCGCAGGCCCAGATCGACGAGCGGTTCGAGCTCAAGATAGCTCAGCGCGGCGCCGGCGCCCGGCTCGGCCGACCGGTGCCCGGCGACCATGGCCGACACGCTGGCCGGGGCCATCGCGTGCGCCGCGACCGCGGCGGACGCGGCGATGACGCCGTCGAGGATGACCGGGACCCGCCGCGCGGCGCCCCGCAGGATGTACCCGGTGAGCGCGGCGTGCTCCAGGCCGCCGACCGCCGCCAGGATGTCGACCGGGTCCTCGGCGTGCAGCCCGACGACGGCCGACGTGACGACCGCCACCTTCCGGGCGTGGGTCTCGCTGTCGATGCCGGTGCCGAGCCCGGTGACCGCGGCCGGGTCGGCGTGCGTGAACGCCGCAATGAGGGCCGCCGACGGGGTGGTGTTGGCGATGCCCATGTCGCCGGTGAGCAGGGCGCGCGCGCCGCCGTTCACCAGGTCGTCGGCGACCTCCATGCCGGTCACGAGGGCCCGCAGCACCTCGTCGCGGGTCATGGCCGGCTCGACGCTGAGGTTGCGGGTGCCCGGGCGGATCTTGCGGTCGAGCAGCCCGGCCGACGGCTCCAGGGTGGCCTTGACCCCCACGTCGACGACGGTCACGTCGACCCCGGCCTGGCGGGCGAACGCGTTGACGACCGCTCCCCCGGCCACGAAGTTGGCCACCATCTGCGCGGTGACCTCCTGCGGCCAGGGCGTGACCCCCTGCTCGTGCACGCCGTGGTCGCCGGCGAAGATCGCCAGCGCGGCCGGCTGCGGGATCGGCGGCGGGCAGGCGCCGGCCAGCCCGGCCAGCCGCACGGCCAGGGTCTCCAGCGAGCCGAGCGAACCGGCCGGCTTGGTCAGGCGGGCCTGGAGCGCCCGCGCGGCGGCGATCGCCTCGTCGTCGAGCGGCCCGATCGCCGCGAGTGTCTCGTTGAGCATGATCATCCTCCCAGGACGTTCGACAGCACCGCGACGAAGGCGTCACTCGTGGCAGTGTCCCGCACGGCAATACGTAACCAGTCCGGGCCCAGCCCCGGGAAGGTTTCGCCACGTCGCACCGCAAACCCGCGGGTTCGCAGCGCCTCGCGGACCCGGATGCCGTCCGGCACGCGGATGAGGACGAACGAGCTGGCCGGGCGGCCGGCGACCGGGACGCCGGCGACCCGCTCCAGCGCGCCGACGAGGTGGGCCCGGTCGGCGGCCAGCCGCACGGCGATGTCGTGCTCGGCGGCCACGGCCAGGTCCGAGGCGCAGGCGAGGGCGGCGGCGAGGGCCGGCGTCGACACGCTCCACAGTGGAGCGTGCTCGGCCAGGCGGGCGAGCAGGCCGGGCGGGCCGAGCACGTAGCCGATCCGCAGCCCGGCCAGGCCCCAGGTCTTGGTCAGGCTCCGGATCACCAGCAGGCCGGGCAGGTCGCGGCGGCGGCTGAGGGACTCCGGCTCGCCGGGCACGGTGTCGGCGAACGCCTCGTCGACGACGGTGATCCGGCCCTCCCGCGCGACGGCGGCCACCTCGCGCGCCGGGTGCAGCACCGACGTCGGGTTCGTCGGGTTGCCCAGGACCACCAGGTCGGCGTCCTGGGGTACCGCTGACAACGCGAAACCGTCGTCGGGGCGCAGGATCAGCCGGTCCACCGCGTGCCCGGCCGTGCGCAGCGCGCTCTCGGGCTCGGTGAACTGCGGATGCACCACCAGCGCCCGCTCCGGCCGGAAGGCCTGGGCCAGCAGCGTGAAGGCCTGCGCCGCCCCGGCCGTCAGCAGCACCTCGTCGGCCGGCCGGCCGTGCCGCCGGGCGATCGCGGCCGTGGCCTCGGCCGGGTCGGGGTACCGCGCGAGGTGCGCGAGCGAGGCGGCGATGGGCCCGGAGAGCCAGGGCGGCGCTGCCTCCTGCCGGACGTTGACCGCCAGGTCGACAAGGCCGGGCGCGACCTCGGCATCACCGTGGAACCGCAGCATCAGGCGATCGTCGCGTATCCGGAGTCGATTTGTCCTAGCTCAGGATTGTGATCACGCGCACGCTGCGAGTGTTGATTCAGCGGATGTCGGCCGGGACCAGCGACCAGCTCTCCAGGTCGACCCGGCCGCTCTGCAGCGAGCCGGCGTTGCGCAGCAGCCCCTCGTACGTGAAGCCGGCCTTCTCCGCGACCCGCCGCGACGCGACGTTGCCGGGCGCGACGCGCACCTCGATCCGCAGGAAGCGGTGCTCCAGCAGCAGCGACAAGGCCAGGACGGCGACGGCCTCCGGCGCCACGCCGTACCCGCGGGCGTCGGCGGCCACCGCATACGCGACCTCGGTCGACCGGGTCAGCCAGTCGGTGTTCTTGGTCCAGAGGCACCCGACGAGCCGCTCGTCCTCCCGCCGCACGACCCCGTAGTGGTCGCCGGCCCCGCTGTCCCGGCGCTCGACGGCGAGCTCGGTGCACCATGCGTACCCGTCGAACTCGCTCTCGTCGTCCGGCGCCACCGGCAGCCACCGCCGCACCAGCCGGTCGGCGAAGATCTCACCGACCCGCTTGTCGTCGTCGCCGCACAGCGGCCGCACCGACAACCGCGGCGTCTGCACCACCAGCGAGGGAAAGCGCCGCAGCGCCACCGACCATGTGGACACTAGGCCGCCTCACCGCTCCCACCGGCTCCGGGCCGGTTACCGTCCCGCCCGTCCGCGCCGTCCTCGTCACCATCACCGTCGCCGGCCAGTGCGCCGCCGGACTCGCCCGCAGGCGCCGCGGCACCCGGCGCGGCGAGCGGTTCGTCCGTGAGTGCACCGGGTGCGGCGTCCAGGCCCAGCGGCGGCGCGGACACCGAGCCGCCCGGGACGCTCGTGGACAGTGGCGCGCCGGACACCGGGGCCTCGGCCACGGCGTACTCGCCGGGCGGGGCCGACACGTAGTCGGCGGGGTCGGCGAGCTCGACCGGCGGCGGCGCGACCAGGTCGGAGCCGGCGGCGGGCATCGCCGTCACCCCGGCGGGCGCCGCGGAGACCGGGGCGGTCACCTGGTGCATCGGGGCCGACGAGACCGGCATCGCCGCGGACGTGGCCGGGGTGGCCGCGCGGAGCTGGTCCTCGACCGCCACCCCGGGCGGCGTGGAGACCTGGGCCGCCGCGGACGGCACCGCGTCGACGGCCGCCGACGAGACCGGCGACGACGCGGGCTGCTCGGAGGGGCCGGTGTCGGGGGCGAGGGTCGTCGTCGGCACAACCCCAGACGATGGCAGGCCGGCGGCCTCCGCGGGCGGGTTCGGCCCGGAAGGCACCCCGACGCTCGCCCCGTCCGTCGCGGTGGACGGGCCCGCCTCGCCGGTCCCGGTGGTGCCGGCCGGGGCCAGCACGGTGGTCGGGTCGTCGCCGGGGCCGGCCCCGTCGAGCGCGACGCCGGCACCGGACCCCGCGGAGGCGACCGACGACACGGCGGCCGGGTCCAGGGCCGAGCCGGACGGGACGGACGACACGGAGGACACGGCCGGCGACGAGGCCGGAGCGTCGGCGAGCGAGGCGCCGGCCGCCGGCGCACCGTACAGGGAACCCGTCGGGGCGGCGCCCGACAGCGCGGAGACCTCGGCGGGCGGCGTGGCCGTCCAGGGAGTGGGGACCGAAGGCCCCAGCGCCGGTCCGAACGGGGACGACGCACCGGGTGAGGTCGGAGCGTTCGGCGGCAGCGACGACGCCGCGGCCGGAACCGCGGGCCCAGCCGGCACGGAAGAAACGGACGAACCGGCCGAGGTCGACGGACCGTTCGAGACCGGCGAAACGGCCGGGGCCGACGAGCTCACGGCCACCGTCGGCGGGTCGGCCGGGGCGTCGCCGGGAGCGGCCACGTCGCCCGGAAGCTGGAGGGTCGACGGCAGGCCGCGCACGGGGCGGGCCGGGCCGCCTTCGACGCCCGCAACGGGTAGAGGGGCGGCTGCGAGCGGGGCCGCGGAGACCGGCGCGTACGCCGGGGTCGGGACCTGGGCGGTCGGGATCGTCCCGGCCGGGATGTGCGGGGAACCCACCTGGGCGGTGGAGACGGCCGACGGCGGGCGACCGTACGGGTTGGCGGTCGGCGTCGTCCACTGGCCCGGGGCCGGGGCGGCGGTGGCGCTCGCGGCGGCCACGAAGCGGCTCGCGATGCCCGGCGTGCCGGCCCAGTGCAGGCCCAGGTACGAGGCGTGGACGCTGCGCTGCACGAAGCCCTCGGCCGGGCCGCCGGCCCAGGTCCACGCGGCCTGGAGGCCGGCCCGCGGGGTGACCGTGGTGCGGTGCATCTTGTGGCCGACGACCTGGGTGCCGACCGGCAGCAGCACCGAGGAGCTACGGGCGGTGGCCTCCCGGTAGCCGAGGACGACGAGGTCGGTCTCGCGGGCCGAGGCGTCGACGACGCCGCACATGGCGCGGCCGTTGTAGTCGCGGCACAGCCAGACCAGGCCGGTGCCCTCGGCCGCGATCGGCTTGCCGGCGGCGGCGTGGGAGGCGACGGCGGCGCGGAGGCGGCTGTTGAAGGTCAGCTCCTCCGCATAGGACTCCGGGAGGGCCGCGCCGATCACCAGGCCGTCGACGCCGTCGGGCAGCATCTCGTCGCGCAGCGGGTCGAAGGGCACCACGTCGGCGCCGGCGGCGCGGAGCAGCTCGGCGGTCTCCGGGTAGGCGAACGCGACGCCGATGACCGGGCGCCGGCCGATGCGGGTGGCGGCGAGCGGCGAGATGGCGGCGTCGGACACGCCGGCCAGGGCCACCTCGGACTCCGGGTTCCACGCGTCGGCGGTGAGCCGCGGGGCCGAGCGGGCCAGGGCCATCGTGCGGTCGATGTCGACGGCGCCGGCGATGACCTCGCCGAGGCGGCGCACGGCGCGCACGGCGTCGATGTTGTGGTGCACGACCGGGGCGACGCCGTGGTGGCGGGACGGCAGCGGGGCGCCCGCGTCGCCGACGTCGGTGAGGGCGTGCCGGCGCAGCGCGCCGAGGACGGGCACGCCGATGTCGTCGAGGGCCTCCCGGAGCAGCTGCTCGTGCCGGGTGGAGGCGACCCGGTTGAGGATCACGCCGCCGAGCCAGAGCAGCTCGTCGTAGGCCCGGAAGCCGTGCACGAGCGCGGCGACCGACTGCCCCATCGCGCCGACGTCGACGACGAGGATCACCGGCGCGCGCAGCAACCCGGAGATCTGCGCGGTGGACTCGCTGTCGGTGCGCCCGGCGAGGCCGTCGAAGAGGCCCATCGTGCCCTCGACGACCGCGATGTCCAGCGAGGCGGCCCCGTGCGCGAACAGCGGGCCCATCCGCTTCGCGCCGACCATGCGCGGGTCGAGGTTGCGGCCCGGCCGGCCGGCGGCGAGGCCCAGGTAGGCGGCGTCGACGTGGTCCGGGCCGATCTTGAAACCGGCCGCTCGGTAACCCCGGGCCGAGAGCGCGGCGAGCAGGCCGACCGACACCGCGGTCTTGCCGTGTCCGGACGACGGCGCGCTGATCACAAGCCGCGGGATCGTGCTCATCGGTGCTCCTCCGGCGTCGGGGCAGACGTGTGTCCCGGACGATACCGGGTGGGCGCCATAGCGACGCTCCGAAGCGCTCGCGATACCGTGCACGATGTGTACCGGTTTCTCGCGTCGCCCCGCTGGCTCGGCTATGCCGCGCTGACGGTCGCCGCGGCGGCCGTCATGGTGCTGCTCGGCTTCTGGCAGCTCGACCGCTATCACCAGCGCGCGGCGGTCAACGCCCGGATCTCCGCGGGCACCACGGCGACGCCGGTGGCGCTCACCGAATTGGTCGGAAAGCCGACCGGCGCGCCCGGCTCGGTCGGGCCGGCCCCGGCCGGCGACACCGAGTGGACCCGGGTGCGGGTGACCGGCCGCTTCGACCGGTCGCAGGAGATCCTGGTGCGCGGCCGCACGGTCGAGGGCCGCGTGGGCTTCGAGGTGATCACCCCGCTGGTGCTCGCCGACGGCACGGCGGTGCTGGTCGACCGGGGCTGGGTGGCGCCCGCGGCCGGCGGCGCGCTGGCCGCACCCCAGGTGCCGGCCGCGCCGGACGGCGAGGTCACGGTGCTCGGGCGGCTGCGTCCGGCGGAGAGCCGCGGCGGGGCCCCGCAGGAGGTCAACGGCCGCTCGGAGATCCGCCGGATCACACCGTCGGCCATCGCCCCGGCCCTCCCCTACGCGATCTTCGACGCCTACGTGACCTCCGACCAGCCCGCGGCCGGCCTGACGGCGGTGGCGCCGGAGAAGGAGAACGCGCTGCAGAACGCGGGCTACGTGCTGCAGTGGTGGCTCTTCGCCCTGCTGACCTTCTACGGCTTCGTCTACCTGGCCCGCAAGGAGGCGCACGGCCCCACGACGGGCGACCTCCTCGACGAGGAGGAAGAGGAGCACGAGGCCGAGGAGCATCACGCCGCACCCCGGTGAATCGCCCGCACGGCGTCGATCGTGTCGGCCTCGTCGGGGCGCTTGTCCTCGCGGTAGCGCAGCACCCGGGCGAAGCGCAGCGCCACGCCGCCCGGATAGCGCGACGACGTCTGGACGCCGTCGAAGGCGATCTCCACCACCAGCTCCGGCCGGACCGTCACCACCCACCCGTCGTCGGACTCCGCCAGCTCGCCGAGGCGGGCCGTCTGCCAGCGCAGCATCTCGTCGGTCATGCCCTTGAAGGTCTTGCCGAGCATCACGAAGCCGCCGGCCTGCGGGTCGCGGGCGCCCAGGTGGAGGTTGGACAGCCAGCCCTTGCGCCGGCCGTGGCCCCGCTCGACGGCGAGGACGACCAGGTCGAGGGTGTGCCGGGGCTTGACCTTGACCCAGGCGCCGCCCCGCCGGCCCACGTCATAGGGCGCGGCGGCCGACTTGATCACCAGGCCCTCGTGCCCGGCGGCGACCGCGCGGGCGAAGGCCTCCTCCGCATCCTGCGGGGCGGTGAGCACGGTGCGGCCGACCCTCAGCTCGGGCGGCACGACGCGCTCCAGCGCCGCCCACCGCTCGGCCGCCGGCCGGTCGAGCAGGTCCTCGCCGTCGAGGTGCAGGACGTCGAAGAAGAAGGGGTGCAGCACGGAGACGCCGTCGCGCCGGGCGGCCCGGCTGGAGGTCTCCTGGAACGGAATCGCGCGGCCGGTCCCGGCGTCGACCCCGACCGCCTCGCCGTCGAGCACGACGGCGTCGACCGGCAGGGCCCGCACCGCCGCGACGACGGCGGGGACCCGGGCGGTGAGGTCGTCGAGGCTGCGGCTGAACACGCGCACGTCGTCGCCGGACCGGTGGACCTGGATGCGCACCCCGTCGATCTTGACGTCGGCGGCGGCCGGGGTGCCGGTGACGGCCAGCGCGTCGGCCGCTGTCGGGGCGCTCTGCGCGAGCATCGGGGCGAGGGGGCGGCCGACGGTCAGCCGGTAGGCGGCGAGCGCCTCGGGCCCGCCGACGAGCGCGTCGGCGGCGACCGCCTTGAGGTCGCCGGCGAGCAGCAGGGCCCGGCGGACGACGGCGGGCGGGAGGCCGGCGGCCCGGGCGAGCGCCTCGCCCAGCAGGCCGGCCTGCGCGCCCTGGCGCAGCTCGCCGCTGAGCACCCCGGTGAGGAGCCGCCGCTCGGGCTCGGTGGCGGCGCCGAACAGGTCGCTGACCAGGCCCTTGCGCACGGCCTGGGAACCCTTGCCGGAGGCCTGCGACATCCGCTCGAACGCCAGGTCGACGTCGGCGACCGTCAGCGACGGCTCGGCCGCGGGCGGCGGCAGGTCGCGCAGCGACGCCCAGCCGACCCCGGTCGTGCGCTGGCGCAGCTCGCCGGAGAGATAGGCGGCACCGGCGGACACGGTGCGCTCGTCGCCGGAGGCGCCGAGGTCGCGCAGCGCCGCCGCGAGCAGGTCGATCTTGGCGTTGCGCCCGGAGGCGGCGGCGACCGCCGCAGAGGCCGTGGCCAGCGAAGCAAACCGCATACCCGGATTCTGGACCAGGGGTCTGACAAAAACCCCTAGCCGGCGTACGCCTGGCGGACCTGGCGCAGCACCCAGCCCATGCGGCTGACCGCCGTGTCCGGGTGCTCACCGAACTCGTGCGCAACCAGCGCCGCACACCCGCGCGGCCCGTGCCGCCGGACGGCGACCAGGACCGCGGTCCGGATGCCCTCCACGCTCAGTGACTCGGAGGACTGCACGTCGGACACGAAGAGCGCCTCGGCCCTGACGTGTTCGAGCAGCTGCGGCGTCATGACCGTGCTCCTTTCTCGTGTCGTCCAGCACACTCTCCGCCCGGAGCACCAGCGTGTCCGCCGGGTTGCGGACAGGGTGGGATACAGCAGGCGACAAAAGACCGACTGGGGGACTGCACACGGGCCTCCATGACGGACAATAGAGAACGTGACTACCGTCCGTGAGCACGACACGAAGCCGCCCGTCTGGGCGCTCTTCGCCGTGTTCGGGACCCTGACCGCCGTCGGCTTCGTCGCGCTGCAGACCACCGGGGACGTCCCGGTGCTGGCCAGCGCGCTGTACACCGGACTCTCCGCGATCACCGCGGGCGTGATCCTCGCCGTCACGCACCGCCGCCGCCCGCCCGGGCGCCGCGGCTGGTACCTGCTGGGCGCGAGCCAGCTGGCCTACGCCCTCGGCGACGCGGCGTACCTCGCCGACCCACGGGTCTTCCCCGGCCTCGCCGACGTCTGCTACCTCATGCAGTACCCCTTGATCATCGGCGCACTGGTGAGCTTCGTCCGCCGCCGGACCCCCGGCTGGCAGCTCACCACGATGTTCGACGCCGGGATCATGGCGATCGGCGCCGGCCTGGTGTCCTGGGTGTACCTCATCGGCCCGCTGACCGCGGACGAGGGCATGACGGCGACGGCCCGCGCGGTGACGGTCGCCTACCCGGTCGGCGACCTGCTGGTCCTCGTCATCGCGATGCGGCTGCTGCTGGGCGGGGGCGCCCGCACGCCGTCCTTCCTGCTGCTGCTCGGCGGCCTGCTGACCATGGCCGGCGGCGACACCGTCCACACGCTGGCCGGCGAGACCGGCGACGGCTGGTCGTCCTTCCTGTGGCTCATGACGTACGCGCTGTTCGGCGCGGCCGCCCTGCACCCCTCGATGCACCGGATCGACGAGCCGCTCCAGGCCCGGCCGGCCGCCCCGGCGTCGATGCGGCTGGTCGCGCTGGGCGCCGTGTCACTGCTGGCGCCGGTGGTGCTGCTGGTGCAGTACCGGCGCGGCGACGTCACCGACGTGCCGGTGATCGCGGTCGCCTGCGCGCTGCTGTTCCTGCTGGTCCTGGGCCGGATGGCCGGCCTGGTGGCGGCCCAGCACCGGATCGCGGTCACGGACGCGCTGACCGGCCTGACCACCCGCGGGGCGTTCGAGGAGCGGCTGCGCGCCGAGGCCGGCCGCCGGCACCGGGCGATCGGCGTGGTCCTGCTCGACATCGACCACTTCAAGCACATCAACGACTCCTTCGGGCACCCGGCCGGCGACCGGGTGCTGCGCGACGTGGCCCGCCGGCTGCGCGCCGCCGCCCGCGCGGGCGACCTGGTCGCGCGGTACGGCGGCGAGGAGTTCGCGCTGCTGGTGTCCGACGCCGACGAGCCGCGGCTGGCCGCCCTGGCGGAGCGCATCCGCCGGGTCGTCGCGGCGGGCTCGGTCGACGTCGGCGGTGGCGTCTTCCGCGGCGTCACGGTCTCCATCGGTACCGCGGTGCTCCCCGGCGACGCCGAGACGCCGGACGAGCTGGTCCAGGTGGCCGACCGGGCCCTCTACGCGGCCAAGCGGGCCGGCCGCGACCGGGTCGTGGCGGCGAGCCAGCGGCCGGCCGCGGCGGAGCACGAGGGCTGGCCGGAGCCGGTCCCGCTCCCCCGCTCGCGCCGCTCCGAGTTCGAGGCCGCGTAGCAGTGGCACCGGTGCGGACGGCTCGCGGCGCACGAATCGCATGGCATTGGCGCTTTGTCGGATTTTACCGACTTGCCGCCGATTACGCGAAAAGGCCGAGTCCCCCATGGGGAACCCGGCCTTCGCGGCTCAGCGGCTCAGACCTCCGCGGAGGCCCGCCAGTCGAAGCCGGCCTCGACGACGACCTTGTCGGCGGTCGCCGCGATGCGGTCCGAGTAGCGCTTGGCGTGGTGGCCGCAGAAGGACAGGTCGCCGGAGGTGCCGAAGGTCGCCGTCAGCTTGGCGGCGGCGCCGCAGGCGTCGCACCGCTCCCCCACGAGTTCGGGGACGACGTGAACGGCCGGGCGCGAGATCAGCATCGGGGTCATCTCAGTCTCCTCGACAACTCGGTTCGGATGGGTGCCGCCTGAAATACGGCTTTTTCGGGTGATGCGGCTTACCGGATCAACACTACGTTCGTCTGATTTAGGCGCCTAGTTCGGAAGCGTTGGCATTTGTCACTCGTCGGTTGCCGACTCTTGTCCGTTCGTCCGATGCATCACCCGGGAACGTCGCATACCCGCCCGGCAACGATCCGACACCAGCCGGCGAACGGCCACCGGGCGCGGCGACAGCCTGTCCGCATCAGGGGAGCCCCGGGCCGGTGGCCCGGGGCTTCCGCGCGCGTAGCGTGGGAAGCAACGATGAAAACCGCGAATCTGCCTCAAACCGGACGTACCCGTCGGTACGGTCTGATCTGACAAGGCTTGTCGGACAAGGGGGGGACCACCGTGAGCACCGCCAGAGAGTCCATCGAGGTGGCCGTTCCCGCCCGGGTCGCCTACGAGCAGCTCACCCACTTCGAGAACTACCCGCAGTTCATGTCCGGTGTCATGAGCATGGCCCCGATCGACGGCTCGACCGCCCACATGGTGCTCGACATCGGCGGCAACCGCACCGAGTTCGACGCCCGCATCACCGAGGCACGGCCCGGCGAGTTCGTGTGCTGGGAGGCGACGAACGGCCCGCAGGTGAGCGAGGCGCTGCGCCTGGAGCCGATGGCCGACGACAAGACCCGCGTCACCGCCGAGCTCCAGATCGACGCGCGCGAGCTCATGCCGGCCGAGGAGCACGCGGTCGAGGTGCTGAACCGGCGCCTGAGGGCCGACCTGAAGGGGTTCAAGCGCTTCTGCGAGAACCAGGCGCAGCAGACCGGGCAGACCGGGCAGACCGGGCAGACCGCCACGACGACCAGGCGGAGCGCGGCATCGATCGCCCGCGACATCGCCTCGGCGTCGGGCCTGACACACGCGACGAACGAGCGCCCGAACCCCGGCGCGCCGCCGACCGGCAACCTCGGCCCGATGCAGCACGACCAGGACCGCATCATGCGCGCCCGCCGGTCCCAGCACCACGGCGACGACTGAGGCGACGCCGGAGGTACCTGACAATGGATGTCAGGATTCCCGGGCAGGCTGGTGCGCATGGGAAACCGGGCCACCGCGCCGTTCAGCATCGACGAGTGGGTTGAGGACGTGTACGACGAGCGGCCGGGCGCCCGCCTGTCGCGCACGCGCATCACGAAGACGTTCACCGGAGACTTCGCCGGCACGAGCGAGGCCGAGACCATCATGTGCCGGTCGGCGGTCGAGGGCTCGGCGGCGTACGTGGGCTTCGAGCGCCTCGCGGGCCGCCTGCACGGCCGGGAGGGGACGTTCGTGCTGCACCACACCGCGAGCGGCTCCGGCGGGCAGCAGGGCGGCTCGTGGACGGTCGTGCCGGACACCGGCACCGGGGAGCTGACCGGCCTGCGGGGCGCGGCGGAGATCGTCGTGGCCGACGACGGGGCGCACACGCTGGTGCTGGACTACGAACTGGGCTGACCGCCAACCGTCGGCCTACTCCGAGCGGCCGGGGTGACCGTGCGGTAGGCCAGCTCGCACAGCTCCTCGACGTCGTCCCAGTCGGGCTCCCCGTCGAGCCGCACGCCGACCCAGCCGCGGTGCCCGACGTACGGCGGCCGGAAGTACCGCCGCGGATCCCGCTCGACGAGGGACTCCTGCGCGCCGGGCGGGGCGGCGCACCACAGGTGCGGGAAGTCGTTGTCGTGATGACCGTCGGGCCAGATCTGCACGAACCCCTTGCGGGCCGACCACAGCGGCGTGCCGTGGCTGAGCTTCTCGGTGACGCCCGGGAACGCCAGGCAGATCTCCCGCACGCGGTCCACCAGATCAGGCATGGGCTCCAGCCTAGAAGGCGACGGTGTCCGCCGCTTGCACACTATCAGTGATGAATTGATGGCGGAGCGCGGTCGTCGGTCGGCCCGACGATCACCCGGCTGCCGGTTGCAGCGCAGGTGTCGATCGACCGGCCGGGGGAATCCTGCGCGCCATGGCGTCTCGGGCGCATTTACCGAAAGTCACTTCTCCGGGTGGCGCGGCGGACCAGAATGAACGCGTGCCAAGGACCCGGCAGGGGCTTGTCCTGCTGCTTGTCTGCGCGCTCGCGTTGGTGACCGGCCCGCACGGCGACCCGGGGCCGTCACTGCGCGTGTCCAGCGCTGGGGTGTCGAAGGGCTGGCTCCCGGTGATCCCCGGGCCGCCGGCCGGCGACCCCGCGCAGCCCGGCCAGGACGGCGGGCGGTGCGCCGACCCGGCCGGCACCTGGCTGGGGATGCGGTGGCGCAACTCGCTGCGCTGGCGGGTCAACGAGCGCACGATCCCGGCGTACCTCGGCGACCGCGCCGACGTCGTCTCCGCCCTGCGCAGCGCGGCCACGACCGTGGACACCGGCCGCAACGACTGCGGCCTGCCCGAGAACCTGGGGATCCAGGAGTCGTACGCCGGGAAGACCGATCACCGGGCCGGCGTCACGGCCGACGGAGGCTGCGGCGACCGGGACGGCGACAACGCGGTGTCCTTCGGCCCGCTCAACAAGGGGTTGCTCGCCGTCACCTGCATCTGGTGGTTCGGCAGCAAGGACAACGGCCGCAGCGTCGAGGCCGACATCCTCATCGACGACACCGCCGGGCTGTTCTTCCTGCGCACGCCGGCCAACTGCGGCTCGCGCTGGGACCTCGAAGGCACCGTGACCCACGAGTTCGGGCACGCGTTCGGGCTCGGGCACGTGGCGTTCGCCGAGCACGGCACGCAGACGATGACCGACGGCCTGCCCGACTGCTCGACGGCGTACCGCGGGCTGGGGCTCGGCGACTACCTGACGCTGAAGCAGCAGTACGGCACCAACTGAGCCCGGCAACGGTCCGGCACCCACAGGGAACGACCTGACAATCCAGGCCCAATTTAGGCCCGCCGCCGCCGGAGCGCCCGGGGCTACGCCGGCCTCGCGCCGAACAGTGCGCCGAGCAGGGCGTCGTACCCGGCGGCGGTGCCGATCGACTGCCGGTGCTGCGGGCTCGCGAGGTAGTGGTGGACGGCGTCGACGAGGAACAGCGCGTTGACGGTGTCCGTGCGGATCCGGCGCCGGCTGAACGGCAGGCCGCGGCGGCGGACCAGGTCCGGTCTGGCGTAGGTGAGCAGGAGCGACGTCGACGTCGGCCCGGTCCGAGGCAGGGAGTCGGCGGCCAGGGCCTCCCACGGCACGGTCAGGGTGCCGAATGGATCCCGGCTGACCAGGCCCTCCGGTCGCAGCTGCACGTCGATGCCGCGCCACACCGCGAGGATCAGCACGATGCTCAGCGCCACCAGCACGACGGACAGGCCGTCGAGGACGCCGGTGAGCAGGTGCCAGGACGGGCGGTCGAAGGCCGGGTCCTGCTCCGCGTCAGGGCGGATGAGCTGCATGGCGACCTGGGCCGCGCTGATCAGGGCGGACGTGGCCGCGTTGTAGACGTGGCCCGGCGACGGCAGGGTGCGGAACGCGGAGTTGCGCGCGTCGACCGCGAACGCCGCCGGCCGGGGCCGCACCCAGGCGGCGACGGCCAGCGTGCTCGATGCGAGTACCACCAGGGACAGCAGCGCCGGTATCGCGTGTCTGACGCCACTCTCGGGTGACGTCAGCAGCTGCGCCCCGACGGAGCCCGCCGCGACGGCCGCCGTGCCGCTCATGACGAGGCGCGGGTGCCGGGCGGTGCCGGCGAAGATCGTCGCGAGCATGGCGGCAGGGTATGTGTCGGGACGCTCGCGCGGAAGCGCCCCAGGTCCGCGGCTCGCGCCGATCCGGTGCGTCAGGTCAGCAGGCCGCGCAGGACGCCGCGGATCAGGCGGTCGAAGAGGTCCGGCTCGGGCGGCGGCCCCGGGGTCGTGAGGGCGGCGAGCAGGTGCGGGTGCGCCTGCGGGGTGGCGGCCGCGAAGATGCCCGCCGGGTCGGCCGGGGCGGCGGGCTGGGCGGCGAACAGCGAGACCAGGCCGGTCAGGACGCCCACCGCCTCCATCTTCGCGGCGGTACCGCAGGGCAGCGGCGCCATCGTCCGCAGGCAGTACTCGAAGTAGTCCATCGCCCGGGGGCCGTACGTGCCGCGCCGCATCGCCGCCGGCAGCAGCCAGGGATGGCGGCGGTACAGCGCCAGCTGCCGGCCCGCCAGCGCCACCAGGTCCTCCAGCCAGTCGCCGGACGACGGGCCGTCCAGCGGCAGCTCCCCCAGCGCCGCGTCCACCATCAGGTCCAGCAGGTCGTCGCGGGAGGACAGGTAGCGGTACAGCGATGCGGCCGCCGTGCCCAGTTCCCCCGCCACCGCGCGCATCGTGGCCGCCTCCAGGCCGCCCGCGTCGGCCAGGGCCATCGCGGCCGCGGCGATCTCGGCCCGCGAGTGCTCCGGCTGCGGGCCGCGCGTGCCGCGGTCGGGGCGGGACCAGATGGAGCGGGTTGTCTCGGGCACAGTCCTGAGTCTAAACTGCAAACAGCGTTCGCACTTTTAAACAGAGGGGGAGATGGATGCGCTCCGAGAAGATCGCCGCCGGCATGACCGTCCACTCGGTCGGGCAGGGGCCGGGCGTCGTGGTGCTGCACGGCGGAGGCATCACGCAGAGCGAATACCACCGGCTGGCGAACGCGCTGGCCGACCGGTTCACCGTGCACCTGTACAACCGGCGCGGCCGGGTCGACTCGCGGCCGCTCGACGGCACCGAGACCGCCCAGACCGACCTCGACGACCTCGCCGCGGTGCTGGAGCACACCGGCGCCCGCACCGTGTTCGGGCACAGCGGCGGCGGGTTCGTGGCGCTGCGGGCCGGCATCGCGGGGCTGCCGCTCGACCGGATCGCGGTGTACGACCCGGGGCTGTGCATCGACGGCTACCCGGCGTTCGAGTTCGTCGCCGAGGCGGAGCGGCTCATCGAGGCGGGCGACACGCTCGGGGCCATGACGGTGATCGCCCGCGGCGCGGACTCGGACGGGACGGCCCGGCGACTGCCCGTGCCGGTCGGCCGGTTCATCACCCGGCTGTTCCTGGCCACGCCGATCGGCAAGCGGATGGCCGAGCTGCTGCCGGCCACCGGCCCCGAGATCCGCCGCATCGCGGACCACAACGGCCCCGCGTCGGACTACGCAGGGATCCAGGCAGAGGTACTGCTGGCGTCCGGCGCCCGCAGCGGCCGCCACTTCACCGAGCACTGTGCGGCGGTGGCCGCCGTCGTCCCGCGGGGCCGGGCGATCGTCATCCCGGGCGCTTCGCACAACGCGGCGAACATCGCCCGCCCGGCGTTCGTCGCGCCGTTCGCGGAGTTCTTCGGCAGCGCGGCGGCCACGACGTCGGGCGGTGCGGCAGCAGGCGCGTGACGACCGTCCCGGGCCGAGGTCCGGGCGGGCCCGGGTCCGGCCGCCGTGGCGCTCCACAATGGAACGCGTGGGTCGCCCGAAGCCCCCGTCGGCACCCGTTCCACATCGTTGGGAAAACCGTCGCTAGGGTCCGGCCATGCTGTTCATGGTGATCGAACGCTTCGCCGACCCCCGCCCGGTCTACGCCCGCGCCCGCGCGTCGGGCCGCCTCCTCCCGGACGGCCTGCGCTACGTCGACAGCTGGGTGGAGGCCGGCCTGGGGCGCTGCTTCCAGCTGATGGAGTGCGACGACCTGTCGCTGCTGTCGACGTGGATCGCGTCCTGGTCGGACCTGGTGGACTTCGAGGTCGTCCCGGTCCTGACCTCGGCCCAGGCCTCGTCGGTGGTCCCCTGACCCCGTTCACAGATCGATGGCACGGCGGCGCCGCCCGGGCTCGCGTGAGGAACCGCCCCCGGTCCTGCTGCCCACCCAGTCGGTTGAGGTCAACGCGGAC